>CAZEHU010000089.1:0-8598 GCA_964511605.1 uncultured Myxococcales bacterium | reverse complement strand
TGAGGGCCCTCGTTGCGGTGGCCTCGCGATCACGGCCCCACCGCCAGCGAGGCCGAGAGGGCCGCGTGATCACTGCCGGCGAAGCCGCTCGCGCTGCGGAAGACCTGCGCGCTGCCGGCCTGGTAGGCGCCGGCGGAGGCCACCACCAGGTAGAGGTGATCGATGGCCTCCGGGCTTCCCCAGTAGCGATAGGTCCAGTCGCTCCCCTCCGGGAGGCTGGAGGCCACACGCCACAGGGCGCCGCCGGACTCCAGGGCATCGAGGGGGGGCGAGCCTGGCACGTCGTTCAGATCGCCGCCGAAGACCACCGCCGCGTCGGGGTTCGTGCCGGCGGCCGCCAGGGCGATGGAGCGTGAGGCCTCCGCCTCGGCGAGGCGGCGGGCGGGATCGTCGTCCACCTTGGAGCGGAAGTGGGCCACCAGCACGATCAGGCGCTGGCCTCCCTCGCTGAGGTGGACCTCGAGGAGCTCGCGAGAGAACCAGGTCTCCGAACCATCGGCCTTCAGGATGGGCTCATCCGCGTGGAGCACCACGTCCTCGATGGGCCAGGCCGAGAGCAGCGCGACGTCGACGCTGCCGTGGCCGCCGGTCTCGCCGATCACCCCGTGGGGCCATCGATCGCCCGTTCGAGCCAAGAGGGCGTCGAGTCCCGCCTGGCTCTCGAGCTCCTGCAGGAGCACCACGTCCGCGTCGATCACCTCGAGGGCATCGTGGATAGCGTCGGCGCGGGCCTCGAACTCCGCCTCGGTGGGCAGCGCCTCGTAGGCGCTTCCCCCGCAGGCGCGTGAGTCGCAGACGGTGTCGAAGAAGCGCTGGACGTTCCACGTCGCCACCGAGACCTGAATCGCGGCGGCCGGTGCCGCGTCGATGGGCGCGGCCTCCCTGCCCGTGTCCCCGGGCGACCCGGGCTCCGTACCTGGCGCCGGCTCGGTGATCCCCTGGGGGGGCGAGCTCGCACGGGGGCCCGCACAGGCCGCCAGGGCGGTGCCCGCGGCCACGAGGGCCAGAAGCGCCGCGAGCCGGGCGGCGCGGAGGTAGCGGTCGAGACGAGCGATGGGTCGTGGGGTCCTCACGGCGCGGGATGCATACCACGAGCGTCCACACTATCCTCCCCGAGCCGCCACCCGGAGGAGACCATGAGCGCGCGCCACCCCACGACCGCCCTGCTCGTCCTCGTCCTCGCTCTCGCCTGCTGCGGCGGCGACAAGGCCCAAAAGCCCTCCGCGGGGCCCTCCGCCGAGCCGGCGCCCTTGCACCCCGGTCCGCCGAAGCCCTGGGCGGAGATGAGCCACGAGGAGCGCGGCGAGTACATGGAGAGCACGCTCCTCCCGACCATGAAGCCCATCTTCGAGGCCTGGGACGCCGACTTCTTCGCCTCGTGAAGAAGATCTCGATCGCCGCGGCCATCGCCGGCCTGGCCCTCGGTGGACTCGGACTCGGCGCGACAGGCTGCGCCTCTTCCACCGCGGAGACCAAGGCCGAGGAGGGCGGAGAGAAGACCTGCGGCGCCGGCGCCTGCGGCTAGCCCCTTCGCCGACCTCCCGGGACGCGGGACGAGGGCACGGCCTCGTGTGCGGCGCCGGCCGGCGGCCTACTGGGGCGGTGGCTGGTAGACCGTGTAGATGTAGTCGATCGCCTCCACCTTCCGGTGGCAGTCGATGCACACTTCCTCGGGAGCGGGGATCTGCACCAGGGGCTCGTCCGCGAAGTTGCGGGTGTACTCCTCCCAGACCCAGGAGCCGGAGGCCTTGCTCGCCAGGGCCACGAGCCAGACGTAGCCCTGCTCCGGCTTTGTGCTCTCCTTCACCATCACGGTGCCGTCCGGGTACGGCAGGCGGGGCGCGCCGAACTCGTCGATCAGATCGCCGAGCTCAATGTCGCAGGCGTAGACGTTCTTGTAGCCCTCGTGGGGATCGTCCTCGGAGGGATCGTGCTCGGTGGTAGGCGGGATCGGCGTAGGGTTCAGGAGGATGCAGCGCTCCGCGTAGTCCTCGAGGTCCGAAGGGAGCTCCTGGCCGGCGCAACCGAAGGGGACGGCGAGGGTGAGCGTGAACATCGCCACGGAGAGCGCGAGCCTGCCGTCCCAGGGAGGGATGGGCGCTTGTTGCGTCGGACTCGCTTCTGGACACGGGGAACCGATCTCCACAGACGCGATGCTCTCACATCGGCTATCCTCGGAACAGCGTGAGCCCGACGATCCCCGCTGCCGTGATCTGCCTGCTGATATCAGGCCAGGCTGCCGCCGAGCCGGCCGCCCCCATCGCCGCGGCAAGCGCCACAGCGACAACGCCCGCCGCCTCGGGGTGGCACCTCGACCTCACCGCCGGCGCCGCGCTCTTCACCCAGAGCCAGAGCTTCGCGCCCCAGCACCTCGCGGAGCCGATCTACCGCCTCGGCGCGACCTTCCACCCCTCTCGCGGGGACGGAACGCGAAGCGCCGCTCTCGGTGGGGAGGCCGTGCTCGCCGCCCTCGGGGAGGAGGGCTACCGGATCCTGGCCGCCCAGCTCGTGATCCGCGCGCCCCTCATCCAGGGAGAGGTCTTCGACTGGGGCCTGCGCTTCGGCATGGGCCTCGGCAGCGGTCCACCGATCCTCTCCGAGGATCTCGTCGCCGAGGCGGACCTGATGCCCTGGGCCCACTGGGGCATGGAGCTCCGCTGGAGGCTCGGCGACTCGGTGAGCCTTGGCCTCGAGCTCATCGAAGAGCAGTGGTCGATCCTCGAGGGCCTCGTGGCCCTCCATTGGAGGCTCTGAGGGCATCGTCCCGGGAGGCTGGGAGGGCTCAGTCCCCGGCCCCGCAGTCGGCCTCGGGCGCGGTCGCCCCCAGGACCCACTGCCCCTGGACGCAGTCGATCCAGGAACAGTACTCGCACGGCTCCTGGCACGAAGAGTGCTCGCAGTGCATGCCGTCCTCCGGGCACGAGGTACCCCCGACATTGCCGAAGTCCTGGGGACACGAGGCGGGCGCGGGATCGTCGCCGCAGGCCGGGGCGATCGCGAACAGACCGCCGATGAGGCAGGCGCCGATGAGGCAGGCGCCGATGAGGGACAAGGCGCTGGCGACGAGGCAGGTGCGCAAGGGAGACCTCCGGAGGGGCAAGGGATACGTCGGGGCGCCCGGTCAGGACTCCGGTCGCCAGGCGAAGAGCCAATCGACCAGGGGCACCCAGTGCCAGCGGACGCCATAGGGGTACTCTCCGCGGATCCAGCGGGCGCCCACCTCGAGCGCGTAGCGGCTGGAGATCCTCCACCGCAGGACCGCGCCCCCCTCGAGCTGGAGGGTCGCGCTCTCGTGGCCGGTACGGAAGAGATCGAGATCGGCGTTCAAGAGGAAGGGGCCGCCGATGCTGCCGTCCACGTCCAGCCCCACCTCGAAGGTAGGGCCGTGGCGGTAGTGGGCCGTGCGTGCGAGCACCAGGGGGAGCTCGATGTCGTGCAGGCGCCCCTTGCCGAAGGTGGTGCCGACGTGGACTCCGGCACGAGCCGTGACGAGCGCCTGGGCGCCGGCCACCATGCTCACGAGCACGTGGTGGCTGGTCCCGAGGATCTGGGGGACCTCCTCGTCTGGAGGCAGCAGCCCCAAGGTGCCCTCCTTCGCGAGGTAGGACATCAGGGGCGTTGGCCAGTCCGCGGTGTGGCGGGTGCTGATCGTGGTGGTCGTGCCCTCGGTCCAGCGCACCTTGGCGCCGACGTGGGGGGCGGCGAAGAGGACGAGGGGATGTGCCGCCAGCTCGACCCGATCGCTGAGACCGATACGGAGGCGCTGGAAGACTCCGGCCTCGGCGCGGCCCTTGCCAAGGGTGCGGGCGGTGTCCGGGGCGAAGTGTGCCGTCTGCGCCTTGGCCTCGGGCGGCGCCGACACCAACCCGAGCGCCAAGGCGACCGGCAGGCCCGCTGCGACGCCCCTGAGGTGCGAGAGCAGGCGCCGCGTCACGGCGAGAGCTCCCACGTGGCCACCACCGGGGCGTGATCGCTGAGCGACATGGTCTCGAGGCCCGTCGATGCGTCTTGGTGGGTCACGGTCTCGCCTGGCGTGAATGCGAGGTTGGTGAAGAGGTAGTCCAGCTTGCGATTCCAGAAGACCTCGGAGGTGGTGCTGTGGGTGAACCACGGCGTGTTGTCGGCCTCGTAGAGCGCGAGGGGGACCGCCGGCTCGAAGCGCTCGTACAAGGGGGCGAGCCACTGGCCCTCCTCGCTGAAGTCGTCGGCCTGGTAGTCCTCGTCCGTGCAGATCGAGTCCTCGAAGTCCTTGGTCTGCACGCTCCCCGGCGGCACGGTGTTGAGGTCTCCGCCGCCGATCACGTGGCCACCGGCCAGCGCGCGCTCGTCCATCAGCTCGGTGAAGCGGTCGATGTGCTCCCGCTTGGTCCCATCGGGGTCGTAGGCCTCGGTATGGGTCGCGAGGGCCCAGAGCTTCCCGTGGCCGGGCACCTCGAGCTCCGCCTCGAGCACGTTGCGCTTCAGGTAGAAGTAGCGACGGAGCGGATCGTAGGCGTCCACTTGGCTCAAGGCGATGCGGCGGGCCTGGCCAAAGGGCCAGCGGCTCAGGATCGCCGTGCCGGAGTCCACCGGCCCGATCCCGTCGGAGGGCACGTAGTCCGCGCGCCACTGCGAGGCATAGACGCCGTGGTTCAGCTCGGTCTCGTCGAGGAGCCACTGGGCCATGTCCACGTAGGCGGAGCGCTTGGAGGACACGTCCACCTCCTGGAGCAGCAGGAGGTCGGGATCCACCTCCCGGATCTTGGCGGCGAGCCCGCCGAGGTGGTCGAGGACCTCCCCCTCGTCCATCAGCACCCGATCCCCGTGGCAGTCGAAGAAGAAGTCGATGCGGCCCCCACCGAACTTCAGGTTCCAATTCATCACGCGGAGCGTCTCGCCAGGGGTCTCGGCCTCGCTGGGCTCGTTCGCTTCGTAGCGCTTCGCCTCCTCGAGGTCGTCGAAGCCGGTGTGGAAGGGGTCGCAGCCGGTTGCGAGACCCACGAGCGGGAGCGTGAGGGCACCGATCACCGAGGCGAAGCGGGCCCGCCTCTGGGGACATCCGAGCATGGAGTGGAGCCTACTCGACGCTCGCAGATATCCCATAGGCGCCCCGACCCGAACCCTGTTTCCCCGCGGCGTTGGCGGCCTCCGCCGCCTTAAGGTGCGACACTGCGCTCCCGTGATCCTCGATAGAGGGAGCCCCTCGCGGGGCCCTCCGGAGCCGACATGAGCATCGAAGACATCACCCTCGACGTAGAGAGGAGCCAGCGCCTCGAGCAGATCCAGGCTGTGCGATCCTTGCAGTCCATCCTCTCCGCGGCTCCGGTCGGAGAGGAGGGCAGGGCGGTGGACTCGGTCACCCTCTCGGAGGGGGCACGGCACGTCGAGCGGATCGTGCTGCGAGAGGAGATCACCGAGCCACTCGACCCCATGGCCGACGCCCGCACGACCTTGCTCGCCCTGCTGATGCGCTCCTTCGGCGGCCTCGAGCTCGAGCTCCGCGATCCAGTGGACGAGCCCGACGAGGGCGGCGAGGGCGCCGTCGTGGCGCTCTCCTTCGATGCGGTTGTCCGCGCGGGACAGAGCACGACATTCCGAGCCGAAGCTCTCCTCGAGACCGAAGACGGGGAAGCGGTCCCGGTCCGCCTGGCGGTCACCGTCGCGGAGGAGCTGCTGGCCGCGGCCGAGGAGCTCGTCGTCCCTCGCGAGGAGCCCGGCTCCGGGGAGCCCGCATTCGTCGCGCTCTTCCGGGGACCCGCGGAGGCGCTGACCGAACGACACTTTCACTTCGCCGTCGATGCCGACGGCCACGACGACCAGGTGCTCGCGCCCGCGGGCTCGGAGGAGGCCCCTGGGCCCGCCTTGCTCGAGCGCGTCCGGGTCTGGTCCCTCGGCGCCGACGGCAGCCGCCAGCTCATCGGCCTCGGCAGCGCTTCCGGGGCACTGTACGTGGGAGATGTCACGGAGCCGATGGGGGTCGTGGGCTAGCCCGCCCCCCGCTCCTCCTCCTCGTCCGGGCGGCCCATCAGGCCTTCCACCGCCGTGGCGAGCTGCTGCGCGCTGAAGGGCTTGGGCACCCAGCTCAGCCATGCCAGGTGCTCCAGAGGGATCGGGGGCTCCACCCCACTGACGAGGAGCACCCGTCGCACGACACCGCTGGCCCGCACGCGCTCGGCGAGCTCGATGCCGGTCATGCCGGGCATCAGGTAGTCGGTGACGATCGCATCTGGATGCAGCCCCTCTCCCAGGCGCGCCAGGGCCTCCTCGGCGCTCCCCGCCTCCGACACCCTATGGCCGACGAGCTCGAGCATCGCGCAGATCGCGGCTCGCACGGACTCGCTGTCGTCCACCACCAGGATCGTGCCCTTCATGCCGCTCCCCTTCCCCTCGTCGGGCCCCTCGAGCGTCGTCTCGAGGTCGTCCCTCCCCGCCACCGGCAGGAAGACGGTGAAGGCGGACCCATGACCCACCTCGCTCTCCACCTCGATGGTGCCGCCGGCCTGGCGCGCGATGCCCATACACGTCGCGAGCCCCAGGCCCGTTCCTTGCTGCCCCTTCGTGGTGAAGAAGGGCTCGAAGATGCGGTCCATACGCACCGGCGGCATTCCCACGCCCTCGTCCCGCACCTCGAGGGCCAGGTAGTCGCCGGGCTCGAGGCCTCGGACCTCGGAGACTCGTCGCAAGGCCATGTGGATCCTGCCGCCCTCCGGCATGGCGTCGCGGGCGTTGACCACCAGGTTGGTCACGAGCTGCTCGAGCTGCCCCGGATCGACGAAGGCCCGAGGTAGCTGGGCCTCGGGAGCATGCCAGTCGAGGGTCACCCGCTCGACGAGCACCCGGTCGAGCATGCCTCCGAGCTCGCTGAGCAGCTTGGCCACGTCCACGGGCCGGGGCTCGCCCGGGTGGGCCCGTGAGAAGGTCAGGAGCTGGCGGGCGAGGTCGGCGCCGCGCTCGGCCGCGCGCCCGATCTGCGCGAGGGCGCGTCCCTCGCGGCTCTCCGCCTCGACGCCCTTGGCGAGCACGTCGCTCCAGCCCATGATGATGCTGAGCAGGTTGTTGAAGTCGTGGGCTACGCCGCCGGCGAGGCGGCCGATCGACTCCATGCGCTGCGCCACCTGGAGCGCTCGCTCCTGGTCCAGCTTGTGCTCGATCTCCGCCTGCACACGCTCGAAGAGCTCCGCATTCTCGAGGGCGATGGCGGCCTGGGCGGCCACGAGGCTGAGCACCCGCACCTGCTCGGGACCGAAGGCCTCGCTCATCAGGTGGTTGTCCAGGTAGAGCACGGCCACGAGCCCGCGCTGCCGCACGGCCGGAACACAGACGAGGGAGCGCGGCGAGTGGGCCCGGACCCACGGATCGATCGTCAGGTCTGGACGGGTGTCCACGTCGCCGACCACGAGGGGGTGCAGGCTCCGTGCCACACGATGTACGACCGCGGCAGGGGCGTACTGGCCCCGGAACGCCGAGCCCAGCTCGCGCACCGCGCCCTCTCTCCAAGTCGCGAGGACCCGCAGGCGCTCTCCCTCCGCGCGGAGGAGCGTCGCGCGCGTGGCCCCCGCGAGCCGGCTCATCTCGCCCAGCAGGCGCTCGATCAACGCGGTGGGGCTCAGCTCGCCGGCGATGGCGTCGGTGGCCGCGAGGGCGGCGTCGAGATCGATGCCTTGCACCCGCATGGTGGCGCCGCTGGTGTGGTCGCCCGTCCCAGGGTGGCCTCTCCTCGGTGTGGCGCTCGAGCTCCGCGGCGCGGCGTGGGCGCCCCCAGCGAAGCGGCGGAGGTTCATGCTCGGCAGCTCGTCGGCGAGCGCACGCGCCTTGGCCGTGGCACCCCAGAGCATCCAGGCCTTCGCCGCGGCATCGAGGTAGGCGCTCGCGGGCGTGCGCCGCCCCTCACGGAGCAGCAGCCGCCCGGCGCGCTCGTTGGCGATGGCGGCGTCACGCAGGAAGCCGGTCCGACGAGCCGTGGTGGCGGCCGTGTCGTAGCGCTCCCACGCCAAGCTCACCTCGTCGTCGAGCTCGGCCCGGGCGCCCTCGAGCAGCTTCACCTTGTGGCCGAAGTTCATGGGGGCATGCTCCGCCCGGTCGGCGAGCCACTCGAGGGCCTCGCACAGGGCCTCCCGGTCCTCGTGATCGGCGGCGCTCATCCCGCAGAAGAAGCGGTTGTCGGCGTCGAGGAGGCAGCCCCTGCGGAAGGGCTCGAGTGGCCCGCCGGCCGCGGCGTGCTCGGCCGCTCGGAGGTCCTCGCCGAGGATCCAGGCCACCTCGAGCCCGACGGCGTGGTGCACGGCGGCCACCATCGCGTTGTCCGAGGCGGGCGCCCCGCCCAGCACGCCCTCGCCCAGACCGCGGAGGCGTCGCACGGCCGCCTGGTAGACCTGCACCAGATCCACCATCGGCTGGTTGCCCGTGCGCTCGAGGAAGGGCAGCGCGTCGTCGATGCTGTCCTGGAGCTCATCGAGATCGCGCGCGACCGGAAGTGTGTTCATGGTCCGTGCCGCGAGGCAGAAGCCGGCCCAGAACAGGTCGCCCGCCTGCCGGCCCGCGGTATGGGCCTCCTCGAGGAGCTCGAGATCCTCCCGGGCCTCCGCTCCCCAGTGGTTCACATGGTGCGCGAAGGTGAAG
>CAZEHU010000088.1:0-8628 GCA_964511605.1 uncultured Myxococcales bacterium | reverse complement strand
TGGCCGCCCCGGACATCCCCGCGTTCGACGGCAACCTGGAGCGGGTCCTCGACGCGATGAACGACTTCGACCCCTTCGAGGAGCCATGAGCTGGCTGCGGGACCATCGCTACCTCGTCGCGCGACGCCTCGTGCAGGCCGGCGTCCTGGTGCTGTTCTGGCTCGGCGCCCACAGCTCGCAGGACTGGCTCGTGGGCAACCTGTCGAGCTCGAAGATGATGGGCCTCGTGCCGCTCAGCGATCCCTTCGCGATCCTCCAGGTCCTCGCGACGGGCCACGCGGTCGCCGCGACGGCCCTCCTGGGCGCGGCCATCGTCCTCGTGCTCTATCTCCTCGTCGGAGGTCGCGCGTTCTGCGGCTGGGTCTGTCCCGTGAACCCCATCGCCGATGCCGGCGCCTGGACCCGGCGCCGCTTGCCGTGGCGGGGTCAGGTCCGCGTCCCGCGATCGGGCCGGCTCTACACGCTGGGCCTCGCCCTCGCGCTGTCCGCGATCATGGGCGTCGCGGCCTTCGAGTGGGTGAGCCCTATCGGCATCCTGCAGCGGGAGATCCTCTACGGCCCGGGGCTGGGCCTCCTGGTGATCCCAGCCATCCTGCTCTTCGACGTGGCGGTGGTGAAGACGAGCTGGTGCCGCTCGCTCTGTCCCCTCGGGGGCTTCTACTCCGTGGTCGGCCACGCCTCGCTGTTGCGAGTACGCTTCGACGGCGATCGCTGCGATCGCTGCGGCGACTGCCTGCACATCTGCCCCGAGCCCCACGTCCTCCACCTCGAGCGCGCGGCCGTAGCCGGCCAGGTGCTCGGGGGCGACTGCCTGAACTGCGGGCGCTGCATCGAGATCTGCCCCCAGGGCGCCCTCGGTCTCGGACTCACCGGTCCACGCCCCACCCCTTCCTCGACCCCATCTCATCCCTTGGCCCTCGGAGGAGGTCCCCATGCGACGGACTCAACTCAAGCCTGATCTGCTCGTGCTCCTTGCGCTCCCCCTGCTGCTCCTCGTGCCCCTCGGGGCGAGTGGGACGGCGCGGGCTCCGGCGGAACCGGACGATGGCCTCGATGTCTTCTTCCGGGATCAGGACCTCGGCGCCCTCGCGCGACAGGAGCTGCCGGTCTACGGCGACGAGGATCCCGGCGACGCGGAGCGGCTCGCGCCCGCTTTCTACGGGGCGCCGCCGCAGGTGCCCCACCGCATCGACGATCTTCCGCCGCTGACGGTGAAGGCCAACGAGTGCCTGAGCTGCCACCATCCGGACGGGATCAAGAAGAAGAAGACCAAGATGAAGAAGCGGATGGTCCCGATGCCCAAGAGCCACTTCCAGCGACCGGTGATGGCCAAGGGCAAGAAGAAGGATCCGATGGTCTGGGTGGTCAAGAAGTACAAGAAGCAGAAGGCGGTGGCGGGGACCCACTGGCAGTGCACGATGTGCCACGCCCCCCAGGCGAATAATGTGAAGACCCCGGACACCTCGTTCGTCGGTCTGCCCAAGTAGCCGACCGACGTGCGTCCGAGGCATCGACGCCTCGGACGCCCTGCCCCACTCCCCCAAAGGAAAGCGACCACCATGAACCTCCTCCTTCGCCCCCTCGCCTCTGTCGGCCTGATCCTCGCGGCAGCAGCGACCGCAGGTCTCCTGGCCCTGAGCTCCAGCGCGATAGCCGCGACCGCCCCGACCGCCCCGACCGCCCCGACCGCCGCCGACGGCAAGGCGCTCTTCCTGTCATTCGAGTGCAACGAGTGCCACGCGGTGAAGTCCCACGGGATCGAGCCCCTCGAGGAGCTCAAGGATCCCAAGGACCTCTCGAAGGTCGGCGCGGAGCGTGATCGCGACTGGATCGTGGGATGGCTCACGCGCAAGATCACGAAGACCAAGAAGCGCGCGGATGGCCAGGAGAAGACCATCCAGCACAAGAAGAAGTGGAAGGGAACCGACGCCGAGCGGGACGCGATCATCTCGTGGCTGCTGACCCTGAAGTAGCGATGGGCAGCGCTCGAGTCCCCGCGGGCTCGGGCGTGCGCCCGGGACCCCGGCACAGCCAGACCATGGGGCAGCTCCCAGGACTCGGCGCCCTGGTCGCGCTCGTGCTCGTGGGAGCTGGCTCCGCGGGCTGCTTCGACGACGATGACGAGGCGCACCGGAGCCCTCATGGGTGGCGTGCGGCCCTCGCAGGGGACGTAGGCACGAGCGAGATCGACGCGGACGTCGACGGGAGCGAGGCACCTTCGGCCAAGGCTGCCTCCGAGGGCCCCGAGGCAGCCAAGGGGGACCGGGACGAGCACGCGGTCCTGGTGCCGCCGCCGCCGTTCTCCGAGGAGATCTTCCCCTGCACCAAGTGCCATGACCCGGAGGATCCGGACGACGTCCGGCGGCGCGTACGGGTGCTCGACGACGAGCACGAGGCCATCGCCCTGCGCCACGGAGAGAAGGGCCAGTGGTGCTACTCGTGCCACAACCCACCCGACCGGGACGTGCTGCGCCTGTCGGGCGACAAGACCGTATCCTTCGAGCAGAGCTACCTCCTCTGCGGCCAATGCCACGGCCCCAAGCTCCGGGACTGGCGCGCGGGTGTGCACGGCAAGCGGACCGGGTCCTGGAGTGGGGACAAGGAGTACCGGCTCTGCGTGCACTGCCACGATCCCCATGCGCCCGCCTTCCCCCCCATGGCCCCGAAGCCGCGACCGCTGAGGCCCGCGGAGATCCGGCCGAGCCCCTGAACGCGCCCACGGAGGAGCGATGAGCACATCCGAGAGCGGGACGACAGCTCCCCCATCGAGCCGGCGAGGCTTCCTCGCCGAGCTCGCGGGCTGCGGGGTGGCCAGCTTCCTCGCCGGTTGCAGCGAGAAGACGCGGGAGGCCTTCTTCCAGCGCCACTTCACGGAGCTGACGGCCGACGAGCTCGAGGTGCGGCTCCGCGATCTGGAGGATCGCTACGAGGCTCGGCACGGGCGCGAGATCGAGGTGGGGGCCGAGCCTGCGCTTCAGGACACCCTCTTCGGGTATGCCCTGGACCTGTCTCGCTGCATCGGCTGCCGGAGCTGCGTGTACGCCTGCGCGGAGGAGAACAACCTCAGCCGGGATCCGCAGCTCCACTACATCACCGTGCTGGAGCTCGACAAGGACCGGGGCATCGACCTCGAGCATGCCGACGCCTACTACGATGCAGAGAGCGTGCCGCGGCCAGGCAAGTTCTACCTGCCGGTGTCTTGCCAGATGTGTGAGAACTCCCCTTGCGAGCGGGTCTGCCCGGTGGAGGCCACCTGGAGGGAGCCCGACGGTATCGTCGTGGTCGACTACGACTGGTGCATCGGCTGTCGCTACTGCATGGCGGCGTGCCCCTACGGCGCGCGGAAGTTCAACTGGGGCGAGCCCACCATCCCCACCGAAGAGCTGACGACCGATACGCACTATCTGGGCAATCGTCCACGCCCCCAGGGCGTCGTGGAGAAGTGCACCTTCTGCATCCAGCGGGTGCGGAAGGGGCGCTACCCAGCCTGCGTCGAGGCCTGCCCCGTGGGCGCCCGCAAGTTCGGCAACCTCCTCGATCCAGACAGCGAGGTCCGCTACGTCATCGACACCAAGAGGGTCTTCGTGCTGAAGGCGGAGCTGAACACCCAACCGAAGTTCTTCTACTTCTACGGCACGTGAGGCTCGGATGCGCGTCCTCTGGAGCTTCGTCAAGACCTCGCTCTCGCTCATCGCGAGAGGGCCGATCGCGTACTACGTCTGGGTCGCGCTCCTCTGCGTCCTCCTCGGCGTGGGGGTGGACGCCTGGCTGGAGCAGCTCGACCGCGGGTTGATCGTCACCTCGCTCCGCGATCCGGTCTCGTGGGGCTTCTACATCGGCAACTTCGCGTTCTTCGTGGGGGTCGCCGCGGCGGCGGTCGTCCTGGTGATCCCCGCGTATGTCTACGACTGGAAGCCCATCAAGGAGATCGCCGTCATCGGGGAGCTCCTGGCCGTCAGCGCCATCGTGATGTGCATGCTCTTCGTGATGGTGGACATCGGCCACCCCGAGCGCTTCCTGAACCTCTTCCCTTGGATCGGGCGACCGAACTTCCCGCGCTCCCTGCTGAGCTGGGACGTCCTGGTCCTCAACCTCTACCTCATCCTCAACTTCGTCATCGCCACCCACATGCTCTACCGCGGCTATCGGGGCCGGCCGATCTCCAAACCCTTCGCGCTGCCCCTCATCCTGCTGTCGATCCCGGCGGCGATCAGCATCCACACCGTCACGGCCTTCCTCTTCAGCGGGCTGGCGGCGCGCCCCTACTGGAACGCGGCCATCCTGGCCCCCCGCTTCCTCGCGAGCGCCTTCTGCTCCGGGCCCGCCATCATCCTCATCCTGCTCCAGGTCCTGAGGCGCTATGCCTCCCTGCGCATCCGGGACGAGGCCCTGTGGAAGATCGCGGAGCTGATGGCCTGGGCCATGGCGATCAACCTCTTCCTCTTCGGAGCCGAGGTCTTCCGCGACTACTACTCGGACACCCACCACCTCATCCACTACGAGCTCCTGCTGGGCGGCGCCGGCCACAGCCACACCATCGCCGCCTGGGGCTGGACAGGGATCATCGCCTCCGTCACGGCTTTCCTGCTCTTCCTGGTACCCCGGACCCGAAAGCACCCTGTGACGCTCAACCTGGGGGCGCTCCTCATCTACGTTGGGGTGTACATCGAGAAGGGCGCCGCGCTCGTGGTGCCGGGGTTCACACCGGATACCCTCGGTCAGGTCTATGAGTACGAGCCGAGCTGGACCGAGCTCGAGGTGAGCGCCGGCATCTACGCCGCCGGCTTCCTGCTCTTCACGCTCATGCTCAAGGTCGCGGTGCCGATCATGATGGGCCAGGTGGGCTATCCGCCGGCGACCTCCGAGGAGCCCGAGGAGCGGCCCGAGCGGGAGCAGCCCGAGCTCACGGCCGAGCCCCTCAGCCCGACCTCCGCGTGAGCAGCTCCCGCACCGCCTGTGGGTTCGCGGAGCCGCCGCTCGCCCTCATGGTGGCGCCGATGAAGAAGCCAAGGAGCCTCTTCTCGCCCGCCAGCAGGCGCTCCGCCTCGTCCGGGTGCTCGCCGAGCATGCTGTCGACCAGGGCGCCGAGCGCGCCCTCGTCCGAGACCTGACGCAGCCCCAGGCTGTCGACCAGGGCCTCGGGATCGCCCCCCTCGCTCACGAGCTCAGCGAGGATCTTCCTGGCTCCAGCGCTGGAGATCACGTCGGCCGCCGCCAGGCCGACGACCCGCCCGAAGGCCGCCCCCTCGAGGGGGAGGGTCGCTACAGGGCGGCCCTCGCTGAGGCCCGGAAGCTCACCGACGAGGACGCGATCCACTGCGTCCGGAGTGGCGTCCGCGGCCGCCCCCTCGTGGGCGGCCGCACGGAACGCCGCGAGGCCCTCGTCGGCCTCGAGCAGCGCGTCGAGCTGATCAGCGAAGCTCCGCTTGGGGCCGCCGCCGCCGCCCTCCTCCTTGCCCTTGCGCGAGCGGCTCGGCCGCCCTGAGGTGGGGGCGTCCCCCGTCTTCTTCGCCCAGGAATCCCGGAGCGTGATGATGCGATGGAGCACCAAGGGCCCATCGCCCCCCTCCGGGTTGTCGATGGGATCGACGAAGAAGTAGCCCTGTCGCTCGAGCTGATAGCGCTCACCGGGCTTCGCGGTGGCGAGGCTCGCCTCGAGCACGGCGCCGTCCACGAGGAGGAGGGAGCTCGGGTTGAGGTCCTCGTGGAAGTCCCGGTCGGGATCGGCGCCGGGCTGCTCCACGCTGAAGAGGCGATCGTACAGGCGCACCCTGGCCGGGACCGCCCCCTCGGCCGCTACCCAGTGGAGGGTACCCGCGACCTTGCGCCCGTCCGGAGGGCTGCCGCCGCGACTATCGAGGTCGGCGGAGCAGCGGAGCTCGAGCACCTCGCCGCTGTCCGGATCCGTGATGACCTCGTCACAGCGGATCACGTAGCCGTAGCGAAGGCGCACCTCGGCGCCGGGGCTGAGCCGTCGCCAGCCGCTCGGGGGCTCGAGGGCGAAGTCGCCCCGCTCGATGAAGAGGCGCTCGCCGAAGAGGATCGGCCGGGAGCCCTCCTTGGGCACGTCGTGGGGCCAGTAGCTGGCGTCGAGGGTGTCGGTGGTGCCGGCCGGCCAATTGGTGATGGTCACCGGGAGGGGGTCGAGCACCCCCATCACGCGCGGGGCGCGGTGGTTGAGGTCCGCGCGGATGCAGAACTCGAGCTTGGCGATGTCCACCGTCGAGTTCTTCTTTGCGACGCCGATCATGTCGGCGAAGGCGCGGATGGCCTCCGGGGTGATGCCCCGGCGCCGCAGGCCGGCGATGGTGGGCATTCGAGGATCGTCCCAGCCCTCGACGACCCCCTCCTCGACGAGGACGAGGAGCTTGCGCTTGCTCATCAGGGTGTAGTCGAGGCTGAGCCGGGCGAACTCGTACTGGTGGGGCCGCGGATCGAGGCCGAGGGTATCGAGGAGCCAGTCATAGAGCTCCCGATTCGACTCGAACTCGAGGGTGCAGATCGAGTGGGTCACCCCCTCGATGGCGTCCTCGAGGCAGTGGGCGTAGTCGTACATCGGGTAGATGCACCAGTCGTCGCCCGCGCGGTGGTGGCGCTCGTGCTTGATGCGATACAGGAGCGGATCGCGCATCAACATATTCGGATGGGCCATATCGATGCGGGCCCTGAGGGTGTGGGCGCCGTCGGGGAACTCGCCGGCGCGCATCCTGCGGACGAGATCGAGGTTCTCCTCGATCGAGCGCTCGCGGAAGGGGCTGTCCTCGCCCGGGCGGTCGTAGCGGCCGCGGCGCTCGCGGACCTCCTCGATGCTCTGGCTGTCCACGTAGGCCTTGCCCATGCGGACGAGCTCCTCCGCCCACCGGTACATCTGCCCGAAGTAGTCGGAGGCGAAGCGAGCCTCACCATCCCAGGTGAAGCCAAGCCAGCGCACGTCCCGGGCGATGGCGTCCACGTACTCCTGCTCCTCTCTCGAGGGGTTGGTATCGTCGTAGCGCAGATTGCAGGTGCCGCCGTAGCGGAGCGCGAGCCCGAAGTTAAGGCAGATCGACTTGGCATGGCCGATGTGCAGGTAGCCATTGGGCTCCGGTGGGAAGCGGGTGCGGACCCGACCCTCGTGCAGCCCGGCGGCCCGATCACGATCGATGATGTCGGTCAGGAAGTTGTGATCCAAGCTCAGCTCGCCATCCAGATCGGCACCGGGCAGCGCCGCAGCATGCGATTGGTCGTCGAGCCGAAGAGCTTCTCCTTGAGCCAGCTCCTGCCGAGGGCCCCCATGACCAGGAGGTCGGCCTCCGAGCTCTCCCCCCGGTCGAGCAGGACGTCACCCGGCCGTCCGGGGGCGCTGTGCTTGCGCAGGTTGACGCCCTTGGACCAGGCGAGCTCGTCGAACTCCTCGAAGAGGCGCTGGGCCATCGCGGCGTCGGGGGTCGCCACGCAGATGGTGCCTCGCTTGATCAGCGCAGGCGCGAGCAGGTCGATCGCCGTCTCGATGGCGCGCCGGGACTGCCGGCTGCCGTTGTAAGCGAACAGGGCGTCCTTCATCTCGGTGACGCGCTCGGTGACCGCGAGCACCGGACAGGGGGCGCTCTCGAGCACGCTGAGGGTGGTGGACCGGATCCGGCGGTCCTTGGTGGGATCGACCCCCGGTGCGCGGTGAGCGACGCTGCGCATGATCACCATGCCGGCCCCCTCCGCCTGGTGCGCGATGGCCGGACCCGGACGTCCCGACAGGCGTACGACCGAGCGGGCGACGCCGGCCTCTTCGAGGAGGGCCTCGGCCTGCGCGATCACCTCGTCCGCGCTGGCGCCGCCAGCCTCCTGGACGGTCACGAGGTCCACGGACAGGTCGAGGGCGCTGGCCACCTTCACAGCCACGTCGACCGCTGGGAGGCTACCGGGGGCGTGGTGCAGGGGAACGAGGATGGGCTTCATCGCATCGACCTCAATCGCTCGAGCAGGCGGGAGACGACCGTGGCGGCGGTCACGGGGTCGGGGAGCTCGATCCGCTCGAGCTCGTCCCGGAGGGCCTCGGCGCTGCGGGGGCGCATCTCGGGGGCCCGGCACAGGGCCTGGTGGACGACGCGGGCCACGGAGGCTGGCACCTCGGGATCGACGGCCATCACCGGCACCTTCGGGATGTCGATGGAGCCGTCGCAGAGGATCTCCTCCGCCGCGGTGGCGTGGAGCCCCTCCTTGCCGAAGACGGTCTCGCCGGTGAGCAGCTCGTAGAGGATCACACCGAGGCTGTAGACGTCGGACTGCGGACTCGCCGGCTGGCCCTGGGCGATCT
The DNA here is from genome assembly GCA_964511605.1 of uncultured Myxococcales bacterium. Taxonomy (GTDB): domain Bacteria; phylum Myxococcota_A; class UBA9042; order PHBI01; family JACKFB01; genus CAZEHU01. The sequence goes on along the minus strand of CAZEHU010000088.1, from coordinate 338 downwards.
CCGGGGCCATGTAGCGGGGCGTGCCGCCCGCGGCCCCACGGAGCACGGAGTCGGTCCGCTCCGCGCGCATGGAGCGGGCGAGGCCGAAGTCGATGATCTTCACCCGCGGCGTATGGTCCGGGGCCCGCCAGATCATGAGGTTCTCCGGCTTGAGATCGGCGTGCACGACGCTCTTGTCGTGCAGCTTGGCGACGGCGGTGGAGAGCTGCGCACCGATGCGCACGGCCTCGTGCCATTCGAAGATCTCGTGGGCGGCGATGTGCTCGCCGAGGTTGTCGCCGGGCACGAGCTCCATCGCCACGTAGTAGCGCCCGTCGGGGACCCGGCCGGTCCTGAGG
>CAZEHU010000087.1:0-8648 GCA_964511605.1 uncultured Myxococcales bacterium | reverse complement strand
GTCGGTCCGTTTACGTGCAGCAACGCCGCACCGAGATGCCGACCTTTCTCACCACCTTCGCCCTGCCGCCCATGGAGCCCAACTGCGTGGAGCGCCCGCAATCCACCGTGGCCCCGCAGGCGCTCCACCTGCTCCCGGATCAGCGCGGCGAGTGAGAGCCCGCGAGAGGCGGAGGCCTCCTTCAGGTAGCTGTATTGCTCCTCGGTCAGGCTGATCTGGGTCCGGATCACGGCAATCGCCTCCTTACATCACGTCATTCGGATCTTGATGGAACGCCCGGCGTGAAGCAAGGGAGGGGAGCCTCGCGCTCGCCGCGGCGGGCCCGCGGCTCTACCCCTCGAGATAGTCCGCGTCCGAGAAGACCTCGGCCGTGAAGGTCCAGAGGCGCGTCTCCTGCTTCTTCCACGCGTGGATCGGCAGGCCGGCCTTCCGGCAGGTATGACCGAGGAAGCTCTCCCGATCCCATCCGTACTGCAGAGCGACCTGAGGCAGGAGCACGCCTCGATCGGAGCCTCGCACGACGTAGAGGCCGTGCACGCCGACCACAACGTCCTCGGGCGTGGAGTGCACCAGGGGGCCGAGCACGCTGATCTCCAGCTCGGTAAAGCGGAGCTCGTCCTTTCGCAGCGGGCGGAAGCGTGGATCGTCGGTGGCGGCGGCGACCGCCATCCTGCACACGGTCCGGTGGAGCGGTGCCTTGCCCGGCTCGAGGGAGCCGATGCAGCCGCGCAGCTCCCCCTCCATGTGGAGGCTGACGAAGGCCCCCGAGGGCGGGATCAGCGCGGCATCGTCCACCTCGGGCCGGGGGATCTCGCCGCGGGTGAGCTGCTCCAGGATCGCCTCCCGGGCCAGGCGGAGCAGGGTGCGGCGGGAGGCATCGCCGAGGCGCTGCTCCGGGGTGGGGTCGAGGTCACTCACGTCCACCGATGCCTCCCCTCGAGCCAATCGCTCAGGATCTGTGCGTGATCGAAGGCCAGGGGCTCCGGCAGGTCGGCCACCGAGAAGATCCTGGCCTCCGCTGCGTCGTCCATGCCGACCGGCTGCCCCTCGGCGGTCGCGGTGAACACCGTCGAGACGGTGTGGTGGCGGGGATCCCGATCGGGCGCCGAGTAGGTGTGGAGCTGACGAATCAACGCTACCTCGAGGCCGGTCTCCTCGAGGGCCTCGCGCCGCGCGGCGTCCTCGAGGCTCTCCCCGTAGTCGACGAAGCCCCCGGGCAGCGCCCAGCCGGGTGGCGGGTTCTTGCGCCAGATGAGCACCACCGAGCCGGGATGGGTCTGGATGATGACGTCCACGGTGGGGAGCGGGTTCCGGTAGCCGGCCACGGGCTCGACCTTAGCAGCATCCCGGCGGGATGGGCCCGCAAATCCCACAGAATCCGACAGCCCGCCGGTTCGGGGCTAGAGTCGCCCCATGCGCCCCCTCCGCCCCCTCCACGACCGAGGGTTGTCCTGGCTCGCCCTGGGGATCACCTGCTTCGTCGCGGGCCCCGCGGCCGCCGGCACGATCATCGTCGGCGACGGCGAGCTCGCCGACCTCCAGGCCACCCTCGACGGCTTGCCTACCCCCCTCATCGAACCCACGACCATTGAGCTCGCCACCAGCGCCACGTTCGCGGGCACCCTCACGATCTCCGGTATCGCCACCTCCGCCTCGAGCCCGCTGATCCTCGGGGCGGCCGAGGGCCACGCCCCCACCTTCGCGGCCCAGGCTGTGAACAAGGGCGCCATCGTGGTCACGGAGCCCTACGTAGAGCTCCACGGCCTGGTCCTCCTCGGAGGCGGCGACTTCCCGCTGGGCCAGCGAGGCGTTCAGATCGTCGACGCCTCGGAGGTACTCGTCCGGGGTTGCACCTTCGGCGAGGTGGCGACGGGTGTGATCCTCAGCGGGAGCGGCACCTCCGGGACGCGCATCGAGGATAGCCGCTTCGAGGGACCTGGCGAGCGGGGCATCTCGCTCATCGGAGGCGCGACCGAGGTGGAGATCCGCCACAACCACTTCGGCGGCTTCTTGCCGGTGGCGATCAGCCTCACGGAGTCCACCGACGCCGGCCCCCGCAACATCATCGCCCAGAACAGCTTCGAGAATGTGCAGACGATCCTCCGCTTCGGGGTCGACGGCCTCTTCCAGGCGGCCCCGCCCCCGGGCACCGTCTTCGAGCGGAACGCCAGCGGGCGGTACGTCTTCTACGGTCAGTCCGTGGGGGTCGCCGAGTGGACCGATCGGGCCTCGTTCTTCGCGGCCACCGGGCTCGCCGAGGCGGGGGCGGACGCCGCCGACCTCCACCTCCGCACCCGGGGCGACGAGCCGAGGCGCCCCTGGACGATGGCGGCGGGCTACCCCATCGACAGCCCCTTGGTGGACAGCGGGGTGCCATACTTCGCCACCGGGGCGGACCTCGCGGGCGTCCCACGCCCCCTCGGGGCCGCCGCGGATCCAGGCCCCTGGGAGACCCGCCGCACCTCCACCGACCCGGGCCGGCCCGTCCGCCTGGTGGTGAGCGCCGACAACGAGCCCCTGCTGGTGGGCGAGTCCGTCAAGGTCACCCTCACCGCCTACGACAGCGCCGGTCAGTCCCCCAAGGGCTTCCTGGGCACCTTCCAGATCACCGCCACGAGCGAGGGCGCGAGCCCTTCGGTGGCCCCTATCGCCACGGGCGCCGACGGCGTAGCGTCCTTCGCCGCGGCCAGCTTCACGGTCCCCGGTGAGCACAGCCTGACGTTCACCAGCGCCGAGCATCCCGAGCTGAGCGTCACCCTGGACGGGATCACCGTCACCACGGAGATCACCAACCAGTGCGTCGTCCGGCAGGACGGAGGGGCGGACGAGCTCAGCCTCGGCGCCTGCCTCGAGGCGACCCTGGGGGAGGGGCCCGGGATCCCAGCCCTCGTGGAGGTGGACTCCAGCGGCCACTTCGCGGAGCACCTCGACCTCAGCGTCTACGGTGAGGACCCGAACATCCGCGTCACGATCCGCCCGGCCGCCGGCCATCGCGCCCACCTGGCGCCCCACTATCAGGACACACCGATCCTCCGAACCGACGATATCCCCGTCACCTTTGCAGGATTCGACGCGAGGGCTCCGGAGACCGCCCATTTCGCGCTCCTCCACGGGGCCGATCACATCGTGGAGGACTGCGTGATCGAGGGGAGCTTCAGCCCGGAGGTGAACGGCATCGAGGTCTACGGATCGACCGCCCAGATCCTCGGCAACCGCCTCACGCACCACCTCTACGGGCTCCTGATCGCTGGCGCCAACGCGGTGGACGCCCTGGTGATGAACAACCTCTTCGTGGACAACACGATCAAGGGCGTCGAGCTCGAAGAGCCGGGCGGGGGCCACGTCCTGCGCTTCAACACCTTCTGGCACAACGAGGTGGCCCAGCTCGGCCTGGTGGTGGACGGGGCGCCGCTCTCTGCGCCCATCAGCTTCGATCACAACATCCTGGTGGCCCTCTACGACAATACGCTCTACGTCGACGGCCTCGAGGGCGCGGAGCTCGAGGCCTCCTTCAGCTCCGATCGCAACCTCTGGCACCTCGGCGAGGACGCGGAGGCCGCCTTCCTGAACGGCGAGATCCTCCAGACCCTCGAGGACTGGCAGGCCGCCACCGGGCTCGACCCGACCTCCTTGCCGGCCGACCCCCTCTTCGCGGATCCTGGCGAGGACCTGCACCTGCGCTCCGAGGCCGGTCGCTGGGATGGCTCGGCTTGGGTCCAAGACAGCGTGACCAGCCCCGCCATCGACGCGGGGGAGGCGAACCTCCTCGGCCTCGAGCCCGCACCGAATGGATGCGCTCCGAACCTCGGCGCCTGGGGCAATACGGCTCAGGCCTCCCTCAGCCCGAGCGGGGACGACTGCCCGCCGCCCTGAGCACGGTCGCGGACAGCAGGAGCGGGAGGATCGCGCCCGCCGCCGCTACACCAAAGAGCAGCGGGCCAGCGCCCGCCTCGTAGAGGTAGCCGGCGGCGATGGAGGAGATCATGCCGCCTAGCCCAAAGCCAGCGACCTGGAAGAGGGCCTGGGCGGTGGCGCGATCTTGGGCGGGCACAAGCTCCCCGAGGTAGACCACGCTGGTGACGTACCAGACGCCGAACGTGAAGCCGTGCAGGAGCATCACCGCCAAGAGGAGCCATGGATCCTCGATGATCGCCGTCAGGCCGAACTGCACGCCGCAGAAGAGGAAGCAGAGGGCGAGCACTCGCCACGCGGGCCAGTGCCGGAAGAGGCGGGGGGCCACCCGGATCAGGACGATCTCGCTGACGACACCGAGGGCCCAGTAGGCCGGCAGCGCGGCGTCCGTCACGCCGAGGGCGTCGAGGTGGAGGGGCAGGAACGCAAAGAGCCCCTGGGCCATCAGGCGGCTCGCGAAGGTCACGATCAACAGGGCGCCGAGGCGACGATCGGAGAGCAGGCGCCGCAGGGCGCCGGCAGCGGGGCCCGCTTCGAGCGCGTGCCGGCCCTCCGAAGGCATGAGCACGGCCATCAGCCAGCCGGACAGCAGGATGGCGACCAGCGTCCAGGGGACGGCGCCGCGACCGCCGAGCTCGACGAGGCCGGCCATGAGGAAGCCGCCGACGATGAAGCCGCCGGAGCCCCAGACCCGGTAGCGCCCATAGGTCTCGCCGGTGCGGGCCACGTGGCTGAGGGCCACCGCATCGATCGAGGGGACCTGGCCGACGCGGAAGGCGCTCCACAGGGCCACGGCGAGGGCGACCGGCCAGAACGCGCTGGTGACGAGGATGGGGGTCAGAGCGAGGGCGCTGCCGAGGGCCACGAGGCGCAGCACACGCACGCCGTCGCCCCAACGATCAGCGAGGCGGCCCCAGGCGAGGGGGAAGACGATGAGGGAGCCGTACTTGATGCCCTCGAGCCAGCCGATCGAGGGATCGTCCCAGCCGGCGTCCTTCAGCCAGAGGGGGAAGAAGTTCCCGTAGGCCCCGATGAAGAGAAAGGTCAAGCCGTACAGGAGCTTGAGGCTCCAACCCGCCCACGGCGAGGGCAACGCTGCGGGCCCGGGTGGAGCGGTCTCGGCCCCGCTTCCGGGGGATGGTTCGGGGGGCGCCACGGCGCGCACAGTGACAGACCGGGATCGGTGGGTCACGCGCGGCCGCAGAGGGGGTATGGTGGCGATCGATGAGCCCCAGCCCCTCCGGCCTGCCGAGCGCCGGCGACGTCGTGGCGGATCGCTTCGAGATCCGCTCCGCGCTCGCTGTAGGCTCCTATGGGGTGGTCTACGACGCGGTGGACCGGACGACGAACCAGCGGGTGGCGTGGAAGACGCTCAACGATCGCGCGGCGGGGGACGCAGAGCAGGTCAAGCGCCTCGAGCGGGAGGCGTGGATCTGCAGCCACCTCAGCCACCCCAACACGGTCGGTTACGTGGACCACGGCACCTTCAAACCGGAAGGGAGCGTCAAGGGAGCGGGGCGTGCGCGGCCCTGGGTCGCCATCGAGCTCGTGCGGGGGCTCTCGCTCGACAAGATCCTCGATCACCGGACGAACCTGCCCCTGGGCGAGGCCGCGCACGTCATCATCGGGGTGCTTGGATCGCTCGAGGAGGCGCACCACCACGGGTTGATGCACCGGGACATCAAGCCCGGCAACATCATCATCGCAGCTCCGCAGAACACCTGGCGTCCGCCCCGTGCCACCGGCAGCCTCTCGCACCATCTCGGCATCCCCGAGCTGGAGGACGACCTCTGGCAGGACCTGTCCCTCTTGACGGTGAAGCTGGTGGACTTCGGGCTGGGCAAGATCCTCGAGACCGAGGAGCGGGCCGTGACGGCCCTCACCGGCGTCGGCATGGCAGCCGGCACCGTGCAGTACATGGCGCCCGAGCAGGTGCGCGGGTTCAAGGGCATCGACCATCGGGCGGATCTGTACGGCTCCGCTGCGCTCCTCTACCGCCTGCTGGTGGGCCAACCGCCCTTCCTGGGCGCCAACATGATGCAGGTCGCGCGGCAGCACGTGGACACACCGATGCCCCGGCTGCCGGCGCCCCTCGACCGCCATCCGGTGGACGCGGTGATCGCAAGGGCCACCGAGAAGCGGCCCAAGGAGCGCTACGACACCGCGGGCGAGATGGCCTGGGCCCTCCGCTGTGCGCTCGATCCAGCGCTCCGCCACGAGGAGCCTCCGCCCTTCCTGGAGCCCGCGGCCAAGAAGAGGGCCGGGCTCTTCGGGCGCCTCTTCGGGCGGGGGTGAAGGACGCCCCCTGCCGCATCGGGGGACCCGGGAGACCGCGTGCGTTTCGACCCGAGGCGATGATGGGGGGCGGTGGCCGTGACCCGAGCGCGACCGGCCACTAGACTCCCCGGGACCACGCTCCCCGGAGGGTTCATGCGACGCGCGCTGGCCACAGTATTCCTGGCTCTCATCCTGACCGCGCCGATGGGCCCTGACGCCTCGGCAGGCGTGAAGGTCTTCAAGTACGACCAGTTCGAGGGCGACATCGTGACGGCGGCCTCCCAGATCCAGGGGCAGCCCATGGCGACCCAGCCGGGCTTCGCGAATGGCGAGGCCTTCGGGCAGCTCTACCGCCCGGACGATGGGGACTATCCCCTGAAGATCCTGCGCATCGACGTGGTGCTCGCGGCGCCGCCCAACAAGCCGGACTCGGAGACCAACGGCCAGATCGACATCTGGATCGGCCCCGGCGAGGGCCCCGCGCCGCCGACAGTCGAGCCCACATGGTCCATCCAGACCAGCGATCTCCTCGATCCCCTGAGCCTCGACGATGTGAAGCTGAAGGGGAACACCGCCATGCAGATCGAGTTCGATCAGGAGGATCCAGAGGGCCACCCGCCCCTGGTCATCAACAAGGGCGACAACATCTGGGTCGTCGTGCGCTACCTGACGCCGGCCAAGGACATGCAGAGCGAGTGGGGCACCTTCCAGTGCGCCCAGGTGGCCGGCCTGAGCTGCGGCTGCCAGGAGGTGGGCACCCTCCACGATCAGTCCTCGATCTCCAACGCCAACCTCCTGCATCACATCTCCCTCGGGAGCTGCACCCCACCGGCGAGCGAGTGGCACTTCATGGAGCAGCTCGGCATCAACGGGGACGTGATCATGCGCATGATCGCAGAGGTCCCCGGCGGCGGGAGCTGCACGCCCAACTGCAGCGCCAAGCAGTGCGGCGACGATGATTGCGGCGGGAGCTGTGGTGAGTGCGGCGACAACGCCTTCTGCTCGAACGCCCAGTGTGTAGCCACCTGCGAGCCGGCCTGCAACGGCAAGGACTGTGGGCCCGATGGCTGTGGCGATGCCTGCGGCACGTGCCAGGTGGAGGAGGTCTGCCAGCAGTTCCAGTGCGTGCCCGACGAGCCGCCGTGCGTGGCCAATTGCGAGGGCAACGTCTGCGGCGAAGACGGCTGCGGCGGCTCTTGTGGGAGCTGTGCGGTGGGCGAGACCTGCGTGGCCGGCCTCTGCGACGACGGCCAGCCGGATCCGGAGCCCGAGCCCGAACCGGAGCCCGAACCGGAGCCCGAGCCCGAACCGGAGCCCGTGGCCGTGGAGGCCACTCCGCTGAAGCTCAACAGCATCTCGCCGGACTTCGTCACGGTGGGCGAGCAGCGCACGGTCAGCGTGACGGGCGAGGGCTTCACCGAGGCGACGGTGGTCCGCATCGGCGGCGACAACCAGCCGGTCGAGGTACGCACCGGCTCCACGCTGGTCGACATCTTCTACAAGGGCGAGCTCGCCATCGGGACGTACGACGTCACCGTGATCGACGGGGAGCAGACCGACACCCTCTCCGGCGCCTTCGAGGTGCGGACCGGCACGGCGACCGTCCTCGGCGGGACCTCCTCCAAGGGGGGCTGCGCGGGCGGCCGCCCTCCGGCCCTGCCCGTCTCTGCCGCCGTCCTGCTCCTCGGCCTGGTGGCCATCGTCCGCCGCCGCGCGTGATCATGCCGGAGGCAAGGCGGGGCGGAACGCTCGGGCCGGCGTCGCTGGCGGCGGGGCTGCTGTGGGCGCTGGCGAGCCCCGCGGCGGCCTTCACCACCAACAGCAAGATCTGGCCCGAGATGCCGATCCCCTACTGGGTGAACGCCGACAGCGCCCCCGACATGGGACCAGGCGGCGATCCCCTCAAGGTCGCCGAGCTGGCGGTGAGCATCTGGAAGGAGGTCACCTGCGCCGACGTAGACCTCGTCTTCGAGGGCCTCACCGACGTGAAGTGGGCCGCCGACGATATGAACGTCGTCTACTGGGATACGGAGAGCTGGGCCTACGACAGCGCCGCCGCCGGTGCGACCATCTGGGCTCAGAAGGGAGTGGATGCACCGCTCGAGTTCGACATGGGCCTGAACGCCGTCGACTTTGAGTGGAAGATGGGCGGGGACAATGCCCTCGAGCCCTACATCGTGGATCCCGTGGGCGTGGTCACCCACGAGTTCGGCCACGTGCTCGGCCTCGGCCACTCGCCGGATCAATTCGCCACGATGTTCCAGGCCGCGCTACCCAACGCCATGCAGCGGACCCTCACCGGCGACGACAAAGCGGGGATCTGCTCGAACTACCCCTCGGGCGAACAGGAGTGCGAGACGGACGACGACTGCCTCTTCGGCCACGTCTGCGTGGACATCGATGGCTTCCAGGTCTGCGACGAGGTCCACGAGCCCATCGGTGGCCCGTGCCACATCGAC
>CAZEHU010000086.1:0-8678 GCA_964511605.1 uncultured Myxococcales bacterium | reverse complement strand
CTCCACGCCCTCGGCTGGGTCGGTCTCGATCTTCAAGAGGCCGTGGAAGATCATGGCCTTCATCTTGCCCTCGACCACCTTCTCGCGGCCGGGCTCCACCGTGAACTTCGCCTTGTAGGGGTGGAAGTCGGCCCTGTTCGCCGAGATCGTGTAGGTGCCCGGCGCCAGCTCGACCGTGTGCCGGCCGGACTTCGCGACGTAGGTGTTGTCGACGTAGACCTCGACGCCCTTGGGCGCGAGGTGGAACTTCACGCGCGCCGTGGCCTTGTCCCGCTTCGACAGGCGGCCCCGAGCGATGTCCATCATGTCCTTGATCTCTTGCAGATCGTCGACCGCCGTCGGATCCTCCAGGTAGAGGTAGGAGGTGCCGTAGAGCATCAACTTGTCCCACGCCTTGATCGCATGGGCGACCTGCACGAGGCTGTAGACGAGGTCGAGATCGTCGGCCATCACCGGGAGCGCCTGCTCCAGGTACTCCATGGCCTTCTGGCCCTTGCCGCGCTTCGCATAACGCAGGCCGCGGGCGTAGGCCGCCTGGGCCTTGTCCTGCTCGGGATCGGAGTCCCAGTCCGCGTGGGCGGGCGGAGCGGCGAGGAGGCCGGCGCCGAGCGCCAGGATCAGGGCGGCCGTCTGGAGGAGGGCGGGGCGCGGGGTCGGACGCAGGGCGCGGCTCATGGCGGGGGCTCCCATCGGTCGGTCAGCGTCGATAGATGACCACGGAACGGCGGGTCACGTCATCCTCTCCTTCCCGCGCAAAGACCGTCAGGGCGTTGCGGCCGGGCTCGAGGGGCACCGTCGTGGTGAAAGGAAGGGCATCGCGAGGCCTCGCTGCGGTATCCGCGGCGGTGAAGAAGACCTTATCCTCATTCCGGAAGGCGTAGACGTAGCGCGGGGCCTTGCCGCTGCCCGAGAAGCGGGCGGTGCCGGCCACGGTCACAGAGGACGCAGCGGTCACCAGCTCCTCGGACCAGCCGGGCTGGAGGTTCAGCTCGGGAGGCTGTCGCTGGAGCTGGAGCTTGGCCCCAGCCGTGCTCGTCGCTGGGCGCTCGCCGCGCGCGAGCGCATCGGCGGGGATCCAGCCCAGCGAGGCCGGGGCTCCCTCGCTCGCCGGCTCCCCGACGCGCACCTGGAGCCACTCGCCTGCACGAGCCTGCACAGCGAGGAGAGAGCCGCTCGGCGCTTGTCCGAGCGAGGCGGTGTCCATGTGGGCGCCGGCGCGGAGCGTCGCGGGCTCGGAGCCCACGCGCCCGGACCAGGTCTCCCTCTTCGCTCTCGGGAACTCCTTAGGGAAGACCGGGAGCGCCAGCTCGTCTTGAGTCCATGTCCTCAGCCCCTGGTCGAGGACCCCCAGCTTGAGCTGCACATCCTGGGTCTTGAGCGCCTCCCGTACGGTGAGCGCGAAGCGCACGATGCGCTCCTCGCCCCTGCCCAGGGCACCGACCTTCTGCCGGCCCTCGTCGATGAAGACCGCCTCCCCGCTCTCGTTCTTCAGGGTGACCAGCACGTCCTCCGCGGCTCCCTCGCCGAGGTTCTCCACCCGCACGTGGACCTCGATCGCCTCGCCGCGCTGGACCAGGCCATCGCCGGAGCCCTTCGTATCGACGACCCACGCGGACCAGCCGAAGCGGGGCAGCGGCGCGCCCTGCACCTCGAAGTCCGCCTCGGCGATCTCCTTGGCGGACTCGATGGGGTTTCCATCGGCGTAGAGGTCCAGGTGCACCACCTCGCCGACGGTCTTCAAGCTGCGCGGCAGCTCGATCTTCGCCTTCGCGGTCCGGGAGGCGCCGGGATCGAGGCGTCCGAAGACGAGCTCGCGGCCCCCGACGACGCCGAGGCCGGAGTGCAGGACCCCGTGCAGTCGGAACACCGGCTGGCGTCCTCCGTTGCTGACCGTTGCGACCACCTCGATCGTCTCGCCGGCCTGGGGTCGCCCGGTCTTGCCCTCCGTACGCTCGAAGGCGAGCGTGGCGGACAGCTTCGGCTTGCGCGGCGTGGTGCCGGCGGCCCAGTCGATGCTCAGCTCGCCGAGCTTGGTCGCCACGCGCCGATCCTCCTCGGCCTGCCGCTTGTCGAGCCAGCCGCGGGCCTGGACCAGCGCATCCTTGCGGCTCGGCACCGAGGTCACCTTCAGGAGGTCCGCCGCCAGGCGGACGAGGGCGTCCGGCTTCCAGTCCTCGCCCTGGGCGCCGCCGACCCGGCCCCGGTCGAGCTCCTTGACCTCCTCCTCGAGCAGCTCGAGGGCGAAGGTCGAGGTGTCGACCCGGGTCTTCTTGGACTTCAGGTGGGCCTCGAGGCCGGCCTCCCCCTCCACGTCCAGCTCGTCCGGGTGGAGGTTCATGCGCTCCGCATCGACCTCCACCCTGCGGATCTCGACGTCCGGCACGATGCCCACCGACTGGATCGAGACATCCCCTGGCGTGAGGTACTGGGCGATGGTCAGCTTCAGCGCGGCGTCGTCGATCTGGTAGATCACCTGCACCGAGCCCTTGCCGAAGCTCGTGCTGCCCATGACCAGCGAGCGCTCGTTGTTCTTCAGGGCGCCCGCGACGATCTCGGAGGCCGAGGCGGAGCCCTTGTTGATCAGCACGATGATGGGCAAATCGGCGACCGTATCCTTGCGGGTGGCGTGGCGCTCCTCGCGCTCCTTGCCGCGCTCCCGAACCGTGGTCACCAGGGTCCCCTGGTCGACGAAGAAGTCCGAGACCTCGATCGCCTGCTCGAGCAGGCCGCCCGGGTTCTCGCGGAGATCGAGGACGAGCCCCTTCAGCGGCCTCTTCTCGGTCAACAAGGCGAGGGCCTCCTCCAGGTCGCGGAAGGTATTCCCCTGGAAGCTGCGGATGCGGATGTAGCCGAGATCGTCCCCGAGGGCGTGGTGATCGAGCGCCGGGACGCGGATCTCCTCGCGGACGATCGGGAAGTCCTTCGGCTCCGCCCAGCCCTTGCGCTGCACGGTGATCGTCACCTCGCTGCCGGGCTCGCCGCGCAGGCGGTTGACCGCCTCGTCGAGGCGCATGTTGATCGTGGACTCCTCGCCGATCTGCACGATCTGATCCCCGCTCTCGAGCCCCGAGCGGGCCGCCGGCGTGCGATCCATGACGCTCATGATCGTCAAGACGCCGTCGCGGACCGAGATCACGATGCCCAGCCCCCCGAAGCGCCCCTGGGTTCCGAGCTGCATCTCCCGATACATCTGCGGCGTCACCAGCACGCTGTGGGGATCCAGCGTGCCCAGCAGGCCGTTGACGGCGGTGTACTCGAGATCTTCGAGGTCCGTGGTGGGCGGGAGGTGACGCTGGAGGAAGTCAAAGACGTCCATCAGCTTCCAGTTGAACTCGAAGAGATCCGTGACCCGATCGAGGGCGAAGCGCCGGGACGTCGAGCCCACGGAGACCTTCACCGCCACGGGCACGTCCTTGCGGTCGCGCTCGACGGCCACCATCACCTCAGGCACCGAGCCCTGGACGGCACGGAGGGCCGCGACGGTCATCTCGCGGACATCGACCCGCTCCGGATCGACGTAGTGGCTGCGGACGTGTCCGACCACCTTGGTGAGCATGCGCGCGCGGCCGAGATCATAGACGCCGGCCCGGTCGGTCTTGGCGCTCGCCTGCGGGGGCATGAAGCGCGGCCCACGATCCGAGAAGTCGTAGGTGAAGCCGAGGATCGCGCAGCCGAGGAAGCAGGCGATCGCGGCCAACTGGTGGCGGGCGAGGGTCATGGGCGGAGGGATGCTACACGAGTGGCGCCGAGGGGGGGAGCACGGGGGAAGGCGGCTCGGCGAGCCGCCCCGGGTGGAGCACGAGCGGAGGGGGCTTTATTCCGACCGCAGGCTCTGTGCTACCTTGCCGCCGTGGCGGCCCGCCGGACCCCCAGCCCCGAGCCTTTCTCCGACGACGTCGCGTTCGTGGGCGCGGCCCTCGACCTCCTGAGGGCCACCTGCCGCCTGCGCCTCGCCGAGCACGAGCAGGCAGGCCTGGTGCCCCGGGATCCGGCCAGCGTGGTCGCTGGCGTCGAGCCGGACATCGAGACCCTCGAGGCCGAGAGGAGCGAGCTCGCCGCAGGCTACGAGGGCCGCCTCGAGGCCACCGGCGACACCCCGGGGTTCCGGCCGGCGCTCCTCCGCCTGCAGACCACCTTCGCCCTCGACGACTTCGAGCGGGACGTCCTCCTCATGGCGCTGGCGCCGGCGGTCGATGGCTCCTTCAATAGCCTCTACGGACGACTCAAGGGCCTCGGCTATCGCGCCGGCCTGGACGTGGGGCTGGCGCTCGCGGTCCTGGGGGCGGGCCTCTCGGAGAGGATCGAGCGTCGCGAGACCTTCGCCCCCTCCGGCCGACTCCTGAGCCACGCCCTCCTGCACGTCGGACGGGGCGGGAGCGGGCTCGAGGCGGGGGACGACTTCCTGGATCTGGGCCTCGGGCTGCCGCCGCGCCTCGTCGGCCTGCTCCTGGGCCAGGGGGGAGAGGATCCCGCCCTCCGCGGCTTCTCGCGGCTGGTGGAGCCCACCGAGAGCCTCGAGCAGGTGGTGCTGCCGGCCCGGGACAAGGAGCGCATCGTCCACCTGGTGGCCCACCACGATCGCTACGTCGAGGCGCTCGGGGCCTGGGGCCTCGAGGATGCCGTCGCGTATGGGCGCGGCGTCGTGATGCTCTTCAGCGGGCCCCCTGGCACCGGCAAGACCCTGACGGCCCGGGCGGTGGCCCACCACCTGAGCCGTCCCCTCCTCACGGTCGATACGAGCCGCCTGAGCGACCAGTCGCGGAGCTTCGAGGCCAACGTCGACAACCTCCTCCGGGAGGCACGCCTCCAATCCGCTGTCCTCTTCTTCGACGAGTGCGAGGCCCTCTTCGCTACCGGCCGGAGGTCGAGCGGGCACCTGTCCACCCTGCTCGCGGCGCTCGAGCGCTTCGAGGGGGTCGTCCTGCTAGCGACGAACCTGCCGCAGGTGCTGGATCCGGCCCTCGATCGGCGGATCCTCTACCGGGTCGCCTTCGAGGTACCGCCCCCCACGGCCCGGGAGGCGATCTGGCAGGTGCACCTGCCTCAGGCGCTGCCGCTGGCCGACGACGTCGACGTGGGCTACCTCGGGCGGCGCTTCGAGTTCCCGGGCGGCTACATCAAGAACGCCGTCCTCCTCGCAGCCAGCGCCGCCGCGGGCCGACAGACCGCGGGCATGGATGGCGGGGCGAGGGTCACCCATGCCGACCTCGTCGAGGGCGCCCACGCCCAGCTCCGCAGCCGGTTGAATCGCTACGCTGATCGCGATGAGGCGGATCTGCGCTTGGACGACCTGATCCTGCCGGACGATACCCGCGGGCAGGTGGTGGAGGTGATCGAGGCGGTGGCCGCCCAGCAGATCGTCTTCCGGGAGTGGGGCTTCGGCCGCAAGCTCAACAAGGGGCGCGGGCTGAGCGCCCTCTTCGATGGGGAGCCGGGGACCGGCAAGACGCTGAGCGCCGAGGTGATCGCCGCGGAGCTGGGCCTCGGCCTCTTCCGGGTGAACGTCGGACAGGTGCTCTCGAAGTACGTGGGGGAGACCGAGAAGAACCTGAACCGCGTCTTCGCGGAGGCGCGGAGCGCCCACGCGGTCCTGCTCTTCGACGAGGCGGACTCGCTCTTCTCCAAGCGCGTCGACGTCAAGCAGGCCAACGATCGTTTCGCCAATATGGAGGTGAACCAGCTCCTGCAGCTCGTCGAGCGCTTCGACGGTCTTGTGATCCTCACCACGAACCTGAAGACCTCCCTCGACAGCGCGCTCGAGCGGCGGCTCAGCTTCAAGATCAGCTTCCCTTTCCCGGAGGCGGACATCCGGGAGACGATCTGGCGCCACCTCATCCCGGAGGAGGCTCCCCTCGACGAGGGCGTGGACTGGGAGCTCCTCGGCAAGTGCTTCGAGCTCTCTGGAGGTTCGATCAAGAACGCCGTCCTGCGGGCGGCCTACCGCGCGGCCGCGACGGGCGGGCAGATCTCGATGGGTCTCCTCGACGACGCCGCCAAGCGGGAATGCCAGGCGGCCGGCAAGCTCTACCGGGTGGCATCACGCGATGACTGGTAGTAGGGTCGCCGAGCTCGTCCTTCGGGGCGGGCGACGCTGACATTCCGGTCGGATAGAGCCTGGCGCACCCCGAGCGTCCAGGCGGCGGCGATGGGGCCCGCAGGCTGCAGCCCGAGCGTCGCGCCTCCCCGTACCCCCGACGAGAGGGTCCTGAGGGAGCGCTGCAGGCGGGGCCTCGCGTAGCGTGGGCCCCACCATCCGCGGCGCCTCCCCAGCCCGCTCCAGGGTGGTACTGGCGCGCGCACCGAGAGGCAGCCCGGCTGCGCAGCCAGCCGCCTGCGTCGGGGTGATCCACGCAGGCCTCGCCGTACCGGGATGTCGGTGTTCTCCCCACCGCCCGATCCCCGAGGGGCGATGATCGACCGAGACCTCGAGCAGCAGCGTGAGGACTTCCTCCGGAGGCTGAGCGGCGACGTCGAGCACTTCGCCGGCGAGGAACGCTATCTCGCCTATTGGAATACGGTGGAGCACGAGGCCCGCACCATCGAGGACATGGGTCAGCTCGACACCTGGGTGCGGGAGCTGCGGCGGGACCGGGATAAGCTCGAGGAGCTCAAGGCCCAGAAGCAGAGCGCCGCTAGCGGCCAGCTCGGAGCCGACGTCGCCGTCCGCCTCATCGACCTCATCCTCGGCCTGCTCGAGGACATCGAGCGGCGCCTCGAGCGCCGCCTCTCGCTCCTCCGGGAGCGCTTCGGGGCGTGGGTCTACCTCCTCGGCCCGGGCGTGAAGCAGAAGCCCCCGCCCAAGGACGAGGACGCCAAGAAGGACGAGGAGGCTGCGGACAAGCGAACGCGCGATGCGCTCAACCAGCGTGCGCAGCCCAAGAAGGAGCCGACGAAGAAGAAGGGGGGCTAGCATGGGCTGCCTGCGCCGCCATGCGCCCGGAGCCGATGGCGCCTTCGCGGTCTACCGGCGACGGCCACCTCGTCGGTCGAGTCACCAATTGGCTCGGTACGTTTATGGTGCTCTTGTGCCTCTCCCTTCTCCGGGGAGCATCATGCTGCCTGGACCCACCGACAGCGCCGTCCCGCTAACCGCGCCCGCGGACGAAGCTGCAACGACGTCGGACGCCGTTCGACGGAGCCGGTGCGCGGCGGCATTGGCCGGATGGCCGCACGCGGTGCTGGGCCGGGAATCGCGGGCGATGGGGTCGAGGGCGGAGATCTCGGTGGGGGGCGCGAGGGCCGGAGGGCGCCGTTCGCGTCGATGATCGAGTCCCCGGAGGCTCAGGGCTCCCCGCACACCCCCGCCTGGCAGGTCGCGCTCAGGCCGCAGGGGCTTCCGTCCTCGAGCGGGGGGTTGGTGCAGCCCGTGGCGGGCTCGCACCAGTCGACTGTACAGGGGTTGTCGTCGAAGCAGTCTTGCCAGTGCAGATCGTAGCAGGCGCCGAGCTCCATGCCGCAGGTCCGGCCCCAGGAGTCGGCGCGCAGGAGCAGGGACTGGCCGATGATGGGGTCCGAGGTCGTGTCGTCGGGGCCCCAGCCGGCGCCGAGGATGTCGCCCTCGGGCGTGACCATGACCGCACGGAAGCGGTCCCAATAGTCGCCGCCGTACAGACGCATCCAGTGCACGTTGCCCCACTCGTCGAGCTTGACCAGGAGGGCGTCGGCGTCGTGCTCGGCCTTGGAGACGAGCTCGCGCTGGGCCCAGCCGCCGACGAGGTATCCGCCGTCGGGGGTGGGAACGGTCTCGTGGGGGACGATGCCCTTGGCGGCGAAGAACGTCGAGCTGCTGAGCACGTTCCCGTCCAGGTCGGTGGTCCACGTCCTCCCGTGCCAGTTGCCGTCGCCATAGTCCTCGTCGAAGACCCTGTTGCCGACAACGAGCATGTGGGACTCACGTGGGAAGACACCGATGCTCCGTGCACGCAGCTCTGGAACAGAGAGCTGCCGCGCCCACAGGAGCTCCCCCCCTTCGTCGAGACGAGCCAGCTTCGCCGTCGCGGTCTTCGACTGCGGGCGGAGGGGGTCCTCTCGGGGGCCCGTATATGCGACCACGAATCCACCGAGTGGGTGGAGCTCGATGTCGAAGGGCGTGTGGGCAGTGACCCACGACTTGCTGAAGAGGGTGAGGGACTCGGTGACGCCTTCAGAGGTGGCGAGCCAGAGGTAGGTGTTCGTATTGGTGGAACCTGTGCCGGCGAGGCCGCCGCCGGGGCGGACGATGACGTCGTCGACGAAACCCTCGCCAATGTTGGTCTGCCAGACCTGGTCGGCGTTCGCGTCGCGCCGGGTCATAAGAGCGGGTCCCGCGAAGGCCTTGCCGTAGCCGAGCTCCAGCCATCCGTCCTCGTGGCCAACGAGCTCGAAGACTGCGGTGTCTGGCGACGGATCATCGAGGGGTCCGTCGGTCTGTCCATCGGGGCCGACCCAGGTGTAGTTGCCGTCGGGGATGACACCCACGAAGGTGCCGTTGGGCAAGAGCAGGCCGTCTCGATACCCACCGTGGCCGGGCATCTCCACGAGATCACTGACGTGGATGAAGCGACGCCCGTCGCAGGTCCGGCAGGCGTGGACTCCGGGCAATCTCAGGTGCGCGTCTGCGTTGCTCATGGTCGCGACGAGTGGCTCGCCCTCCGGGGGCCAACCGCTCGGTGGCGCAGGGGCGGTGGCGTCCTGGCAGG
>CAZEHU010000085.1:0-8803 GCA_964511605.1 uncultured Myxococcales bacterium | reverse complement strand
GGGTGAATTGGAGCTGAACCCGTGGCACCCCCAGGCCGTGGAGCGTGCGCACGATCGCCGGGAGGAGCAGGTAATTCCTCTTCAGGATCGGCACCGTGGCCATCATCCCGCCGCCGGCGGCGAGGAGCCCGCGGACCCCCTCGGAGGCCTGCTCGAAGGCCCCCTCGTTGCCGTCGATGGCGTCGTGGAGGGCCGCCTCGTGGCCGAACCAGCTCACCTCGAAGAACCCCAGCCCGGCCCGGACGAGCCTCTCAGCAT
Source organism: uncultured Myxococcales bacterium (assembly GCA_964511605.1). Taxonomy (GTDB): domain Bacteria; phylum Myxococcota_A; class UBA9042; order PHBI01; family JACKFB01; genus CAZEHU01. The sequence continues at coordinate 8,545 of CAZEHU010000085.1, read as the reverse complement.
ATCCGGGGTAGCTCAGCACACGGGCGTTGGTCTGCACCTGGATGTGCTGGAAGCCCAGCCTCCGCGCCCGGCGCACGAGCCCAAGGAGGTCTTTGCGGATCGTGGCCTCGCCGCGCATGAAGACCAGCTCGTCGCAGCCCGCCCTCCGGCCTCGCTGGATCTCCGCCCACACCGCCTCGGCGGTCGGCTCCGCGTGGTGCGCGATGTCCGCGATCGTGCAGTGAGCGCAGGCGCTGTTGCAGCGGGTGGTGAGGCGGACCAGGAGTCGGCGGCTCACGCCGGGAGCCTACTGAACCGCCACCGAGAGGTCGTAGGCCGCAGACGCGCCGTCGAAGCCGTTGATGCGGACCAGCACCGGACCACCGGCGGGCGGGGCGTAGCTCGCCTCCTCGCCATCCTCCATCGAGGCCCCGGTCATCACGGGGATGGTGGTGGAGTAGCCCGGATCGTAGAGGCGTAGGTCCAGATCCCCCTCCTCGTGGTCGAACCAGAGGGTCACGCTGGCCTCCTCGCCGGGGGGCACGTCCACCTGGAACCAGTCCACATCGTAGGGACAGAGGGCGAGCCCGGCGTACCCCGGGGGCGCAGCCTCCGGCGCCCACTGGGGGGAGGAGAGCACGAAGTCGTTTGGCTCCTGGCCATCGGGCAGGCAGAGCTCGGCGACCACCTGGGGGGCGGAGCCGCTGTTGTTGGCCTCGTTGGACTCCGCCACAAGGCCCGTCGAGTCCGCCTCGACGATGAGGAAGTAGTCGCCCGGGGCCGCCGAGTAGGGGATCACCACCTTCTCGTCGAGGTCGGCGACCGTCTTGGGCGCGAGGCCCGGCAGCGTGACCTGCTCGAGGTCCACGTCGTCGTCGTCGAGCACCTCGTCCTGCGAGAGCCACAGGGTCACGGCGAAGGACTCGGTGGCGTCGATGCAGGTATTCTCGACCCCGAAGGAGACGAGCTGATCGTCGCCCTGGAAGACCTCCGGGAAGTAGAGCTCGACGTCCCGCACGCTGAGATCGACGCCGTGCAGGCCGTCCATGAAGAGGCTGTAGTCGAAAGAGGCCAGCTCCCCGGCGGGCACCTTGCTCTCCACCTTCAGCCAGATGGTCGTATCCACCTCGGCGAAGTAGGTCACCGAGCCGTTCGTGCCCTTGGAGGCCACCGAGGTGCCCTTGGGATCCTCGTAGAGGGCCATCTTGAGCTGGGCCTCCGGGTGCTCGAGCGTGACGGTGACGGTGCCGAGCGCCTCCACCTCGAGGCGGTAGACGTCCACGTCGCCCTTGCACATGGTCGCTCGCTGCAGGCCGCAGCCGATGGACGACGCCTGGCTGAAGCTGGCGTTGTCCTCGAAGGCATCTGCATCACACTGATCGATCAGGCTGCCGGTCACCGCGGCCACCGCGAGGGTGTAGGAGTAGGGCGCCTCGTTGGAGCCCTGCGCCAGGTTGCCGACCCGCAACAGGTAGGTGCCCGAGGACCAGATCCAGGGCAGGTTGATCTGCGACGTCGACTGGGCGGTCTGGAAAGCATAGACCGTCTCGCCGGTCGGATCCCAGAGCTCGAGGGTCACAAGGCCCTTGGTGGGCTTGTAGTCGTATTGGACCGTGGCGGTGAACGCCTGCCCCTCCGCCAGGTCGACCGAGTACCAGTCGTCGAGCTTGGGGCAGACCGTCATACCGCTCAGCGAGAGGAACCCCTCGTCGAGCTCGAGGGGGGTCGCGAGGGGGGGGGCGTTGTTGGGCTCGAGGTCGTCGTCGGCACAGGTGAGCTGGGCGTCGAGGAAGATCGTATCCGAGCTGGAGACGTTATTGTCGAGGTCCGCCTCGAGGACCGCGCCGTCGGGATTGAGCTGCACGATGAAGCGCCAGGTCCCGCCCGGCAGATCGTCGGGCAGGACGAGCTGCATGGAGCGGATCGTCTGGGATTGGGCCGAGAGGCCCACCAGCGGCACCGAGATCAGGCAGCGATCCGCGAGGTTGTCGTCCGGCAGGGTGGCGCACTCGACCGCCCCCGGTGCGGGATCGAGCACCGCATCCTTCGAGGCCCAGATGCGCGCGACGTAGCCGGGGGCATCCGAGACCCCGAGGTTCACGTCCGCCCAGTCGATCTGGATCAGGCCGCCGGGGTACAGGGGTGAGGGCAGCGCCACGACGTTGGCCGGCAGGAGGTCCACGCCGTCCACGGGCGCGGAGACCTTCACGTCGAGATCGTAGCGGGCGAGCACGCCGGCCTTCTTCGGGAAGACCTCGAGGAGCCAGGTGCCGGCCTCAGCGACGGTGAAGACCTGCACCGTCTCGACGTCCCCGGCGTTCTTGGAGCTGTCCACCACCTTGCCGTCCGGTCCGTAGAGCGCAATGTCGAGATCGGAGCTGATCGGGTCGAGGCTGAGGATGTCGTGCAGCCAGGCGTCCACCGTGAGGCTGAAGCCCTCGGGCACGCTGATCGCGTACCAGTCCTCATTGCCGCAGCTCCCGAGGCCCTCGGTCAGCCCAGCGCCGAGCTGCACGGCCTGGTTCTTGTTGTTGTTGGGCTCGAGGGCGTCCTCGAAGCAGCCGCCGAGGGGGCCGAGCACCGTCAGGGGTTCGGGCGCGATGCAGACGTTGTTCGCTTTGTTCTTGTCCGATCCCTGGCTGCCGGTGGGATCGGCGACGATGCCGACGTACCAGGTGTCCACGGTGTGATCGAGGGCGAGCGGCACCGGCACCTTCTCGACCAGCTCCACGTCCGTCGCCGCCTCGACGCTCGAGATGACCACCTCCTTGACCAGGGGGTCCTGGCCGCTCTGGGCCGAGCTCATGGTGATCGAGGGATCCTCGCTGAAGACGACAAAGACCTTGAAGGCCGTCGCTGCGCTCGAGCCGGTATTGGTCATCTGGTAGCTCAGCTTCAGATCCTCGCCAGCGTTGAGCAGGTTCGGGTGGAATTCCACCTCCTCGCAGCCGAGGTCCACGTTGGCGGTGGCCACCACCTTGATGGGATCGTCGAAGACCTTGGCGTTGTTGATCTCCGTGCACTCGGTGAAGGTATTGTCGGGATCGATCAGGACCCCCGCGTACCAGTCCTTGACCGGCAGCTCCTTGGGGATCTTGATGATCTCCTCGACCACGAGCTCCCCGCCCGGGGGGATAGGGGCCCCGGTCAGGAAGGTGCCCATCGGGGTGGAGAGGCTCGGGTTCAGCGCCTTCTGCTGGCTGAAGAGCACCTTGATGGGCACGCCCGCCGGGACCTGTTGGGTGCCGGGGTTCTGGAGCACGACCTTCATGCCCACCGAGCCGTTCCAGTAGGTGGTCTTCGGAGAGACGATCAGCTCCACGAAGTCGAGATCGAAGCATTGGGGCTTGGAGAACTCCGTGGTGAAGGGGCAGCCGCTCACCGAGACGTTGTTGTCCTCGTCGAGCTCGAGGACCTGGTCTTTGGCGTCGACCACCACGAGCACCTGGTAGTCCCCATCGGGCAGATCCTCGGGCACGGTCCAGCTCTTGAAGAAGCTCTGGCTCTGCTGGACCGCCAGCTCGTTGATCTTCGAGCCCAGATCGTCGGGCCCGCTCATCATCAGGTCCTCTTCGGGGTCGAGAACATCGTCCACGCTGAGCCAGACGGCGATGCGGAACTGGCTGGCCTCGCCCTCGCCCACGTTCTTCACGACGAAGCTGTAGTTGAGGTTCTCGCCCTGGTTCTTCACGAGCCCACAGGGGTAGGAGACGTCCTCGACCACCAGATCCGGCTTGAACGCCACCCCCGCATCCACCCCGAGGTTGTTGGTGGACTTCGCGACGTTGTTGGTCTCGGTGCACTCGTTGATCGCCAGCTCCGGGTCGGCGACGAGGAAGACGAAGTAGCTGCCCTCCTCCACGTCCTCCGGGATGAGGACCGGATCGGAGGTCAGATCGATCGAGACGTCCTGGAAGAGCCCGGCGTCCATGCCGTCGAAGCTGCGGGCGTCGATGATCCGATCTCCGTCGGGATCGAAGATGTCGTCCTTGCTGAGGAGCACGTGCACCTCGAAGGGGCTCTCGATGACGTCGCCGTCGTTGGTCAGGGCGGCCTGCAGGAAGGTCATCGACTCCCCGGGCGCCACCTCCACCGGCGGGGCGATGCTCACCTTGGTGAAGCCCAGGTCCGCGCACCCGGTGATCTTCACCTTCACGCAGCCCGTAGCGATGGCCTCCCGGCCGTCGTCGGCCTTCCAGCCCAGGGTGACGCAGACCTCGGTCGAGCCGGCGACGTAGAAGTCGTGCTCGATGGTCTCGCCCTCATAGGTCACCGACTGGCCGATGGTCCAATCGTAGGTCAGACCCTCGAGGACCTCGGCGTGGCTGTGGGCCTCGAGGACCTCGGGGATCGCCTCGAAGCTGACGTGCAGGGGCGCATTGCCGGACAGGGTCGAGGCCTCGATGGTCACCACGAGGATGGGCAGCGGGAGGAGCTCCTCTTCGACGGCGTCGGTGGCGTCCGGCTCAGCGGTCGTCGTGTCCTCACCCTCGGGCTCCTGGGCACCCTCCACATCCGCGCCGGGGAGGGCATCCGCGGCCTCGCACCCGCCCGCGAGGGCGCCCCCGAGCGCGAGCGCGGCCACCAGCGCCCGGGCGCTCAGCGCGCGACCCGCCTCCAGACTCTCGTTCCGATCCATCCACCGATCCATCGGATGTGTCCCCTCGCCAAGGCGTGCGAGCCTAGCAGCGCAGCGCTGGACGCATCAACGAGCGCGTCACACGATACACCCGATGGGCGACACCGATCCCCTACGAGCCGGCGCGGTCCACGTGGTGCGGACCCTGCGCGAGGCGGGCCACGAGGCCCTCTTCGCGGGTGGCTGCGTGCGTGATCACCTCAGGGGCGAGGTGCCCAGGGACTACGACGTGGCGACCTCAGCGACGCCCGCGGAGGTCATCGAGCTCTTCGAGCGCACGGTGCCCGTCGGGGTGCGGTTCGGCGTCGTCCTCGTGCTCGTGGGGGAGCGCCCCTACGAGGTGGCGACCTTCCGCGCCGATCTCGGCTACAGCGACGGCCGGCGCCCCGATGGGGTCCGATGGTCCAGCGCTCGGGAGGACGTCGTCCGGCGAGACTTCACCATCAACGGCCTGCTCGCCGATCCCCTCGACGAGGCCGAGGAGGGTGCCCCAGGCGCCGGGCTCGGCCGGATCATCGACTACGTGGGTGGGATCCGGGACCTCGAGCGGCGGGTGGTGGCCGCGATCGGGGATCCCGACGCCCGTTTCCGAGAAGATAAGCTGCGCATCCTGCGCGCCATTCGCTTCGCCGCCCGGCTGCACTTCCAGATCGCTCCCCACACCTGGGACGCGGTGCGCCGCTGGGCTCCCCGCATCGATAGGGTCTCCGCGGAGCGCGTGGGGCAGGAGCTCGAGCGCCTCCTGTCCGAGGGCGGCGCCTCCCGTGGGATCCGTCTGCTCGAGGCGAGCGGCCTCGTCGCCCACGTGCTCCCCGAGGTCCAGGACGCCGAGGAGGCGGCCCGCCGGCTCGAGCGCCTCGAGCACACCTCGGGCGCGGCGGGACCGGCCCGAGAGCTCGACGAAGACGTCGCGTGGACGGCGCTCCTCCTCGACGTCCAGGGCATGCCCGGCAGCGGCATCGAGCTGGGACGGCGCCTCCGCCTGGCCGGCAGCCGCACCCGCCACGTCAGCCGTGCGGTGGAGATCGCACGGGCGCTCGCTGGCTGGGACCACCTCGCGATCTCCCACCAGAAGCGCATGGCCCGCGAGCCGGAGACCCGCACCGCGGCGCAGGTCCTCGGGCGGGCCGAGATCCTCGAGGCCCTCGATCGGTGGGCCGGCGCCGACCTTCACCCGCCCGCCCTCGTCACAGGCCGGGATCTCATCGCGGCAGGCCACGCCCCGGGCCCGGCCTTCCAGGACGCCCTCGGCGCCGTGGAGGACGCCCAGCTCGAGGGACGCCTGGGAGCGGGGGACGAGGAGCCTGCTCTGGCGCTGGCGCTCCGCGTCCTCGAGCAGCTCGGCGCCCCCTGAGGGCGATCAAGCCCCGAGGCGTCGATCCAGCACATCGAGGACCGCGTCGCGGCTGGCGTCCACATCGAGGGGCGGGTTGGCGGCGGCGCTCTGGACGCCCTCGAGGCGCCCCTCATGGTAGCGGGCCTTGGAGCCAGCGAACTTGAGGCCATGGGCCGTGGAGACCACCACCACCTCCTGTCCCGCTGCGATGGTGCCCTCCTCCCGGAGCGCGAAGAGGGCCGCTAGGGCCACGCCGGTATGGGGGCACGTGAAGAGGCCGACCCGATCAGCGCGGGCCGAGGCCTCCATCAAGGCCTCCTCGCTGGCCTGGGCCACCACGCCGTGGGAGGCCTCGAGGGCGCGGATCGCCCGGTGGATGCTGACCGGATTGCCGATGCGGATCGCGGAGGCGAGGGTCGCCCCCGCCTGCACCGGGGCGTAGTGCTCCCAGCCCTCGCGGTATGCGAGGTAGAGGGGATTGGCCTGCTCGGCCTGCGCGCACACGAGGCGTGGGAGCCGATCGGTGACTCCCAGGTCCCGCATCATCTGGAAGCCCTTGTAGAGGGCATAGACGTTGCCGAGGTTGCCGCCGGGCACGATCACCCAATCCGGCACTCGCCAGCCGAGCTGCTGGACGATCTCGAGTGCGACGGTCTTCTGCCCCTCGAGGCGCAGCGGGTTCATCGAGTTGGCCAGGTAGACGGGACGCTCGGCCACCACCTCCTGGATGAGGGCCATGCAGCCGTCGAAGTCGGTGTCGAGGGCGAGCACCAGGGAGCCATTCGCCAGGGGCTGGACGAGCTGCGCCATGCTGATCTTGGCACGGGGCAGGAAGACGACCGAGGGGATGCCGGCCGCCGCCGAGTAGGCGGCCACCGCGGCGGAGGTGTCTCCGGTGGAGGCGCAGCCCACCGCCGGCACGTCGATGCCCCGAAGGCGCATGTGGTGCACCTGGCTGACCAGCGCGGTCATGCCGAGGTCCTTGAAGGAGCCCGTGTGGGTATCTCCACAGAGCTTGATGTGGAGGCCGGGCAGTCCGATGGGCTCCCCGAGCCGCTGGGCGTCGAAGAGATGGCTCCAGCCCTCGTCGAGGCTCACCACCTCCCCGAGGCCCACGTCCGGCAGGACCCACTCGTGGCGGGCCCAGACGCCGGAGCTCAGGGGTCCGCGGCGGTGGGCGGCGCGCGCCTCGAAGAGCTCGCGCCACCCAGCGCCGCTGCGGCGGGCGAGGCGCTCGCGGTCGTGGACGACGTCGAGCAGGCTCCCGCAGCGCTCGCAGGTGTAGCGGATCTCGTCGAGGCCCCACCGCGCCGAATCGTCGCAGCCCTCGAAGCACTCGAACCAGGCACCAGCAGTCTTCATGGCTTCCCTCTCTGGCTTCCTTCTCTGGCTTCCCTCTCGCGGCCCGGGCGCGCCGCTTCGGGGGCGCCTCCAGCACCCCCCTCGCGGGGCCGCTGAGCCGCTTGAATACTACGTTTGCGGGCCCTCGACCAACGTCTGGCGCCCCCCAGGGGCGTGTGCTAGAGTCCGCCGCGGTCTCTGGAGTACCTCGGCGACGGTCGAGCGAGGGTCGAATTGGCGCAGAACCTGCCACAGCGTTATGGCAAGTACGTGCTCCTCCGTCGAATCGCGATGGGGGGCATGGCGGAGATCTTCCGCGCCAAGACCACGGGCGCCGAGGGCTTCGAGAAGACGATCGTCATCAAGCGGATCCTGCCTCACTTCACCGAGGATGAGGATTTCGTGAAGATGTTCATCGACGAGGCGGCCATCGCCTCGAAGCTGCAACACTCCAATATCGTTCAGATCTACGACTTCGACACCCAGGACAACCGCTACTACATCGCGATGGAGTACGTGGAGGGCGACGACCTCAAGCACGTGGTCGAGAACGCGCTCAGGTCGGGCAAGCCGCTCCTCGCCGAGCAGTGCGCCTGGATGATGATGGAGCTTTCCAAGGGCCTCCACTACGCCCATACCAAGGAGCACAACGGCGAGCCGCTGAACATCGTCCACCGGGACGTGAGCCCCCACAACGCGATGGTCTCGTTCAACGGCGAGGTCAAGCTGATGGACTTCGGCATCGCCAAGGCCGCTCAGCGCTCCACCAAGACGATGGCCGGGACGGTCAAGGGCAAGTGCGCATACATGAGCCCGGAGCAGGCCCGCGGCAAGCCCCTCGACGGGCGCTCGGATCTCTTCGCGCTGGGCATCATCTTCTGGGAGATGCTCACCCACAAGCGCCTCTTCCTGGGCGACAGCGACTTCGAGACGCTGACCAACGTGCTCAAGTCCGAGGCCCCGCCGCCGAGCTCGGTCAACCCGGACGTGCCCGCCTCCCTCGACGCCATCGTGCTCAAGGCCCTGGCCAAGGATCGTGATGAGCGCCAGCCCTCGGTGGAGGCCTTCGGACGCGAGCTGACCCGCTGGTTCTACTCCGAGGTCACCGACCTCGACGCCGTGAGCCTCAAGACCACGATGCGGGAGCTCTTCGCGGCCGACATCGAGCGCCTGCGGGGTGAGTACGCGGAGGAGTCCCAGATGACCGTCCGGGTCTCCTCCTCCGCGAGCCAGCCGGCGATGCCCGAGCA
>CAZEHU010000084.1:0-8809 GCA_964511605.1 uncultured Myxococcales bacterium | reverse complement strand
AGGTCGGCGCACACCGACTCCGGCGTCTGGTGCATGAACGCCTTGAAGATCTCCGCGTGGTGGCCGGCGCGGACGAGATCGCCGGCCTGCACGGCCTGGAAGCTATCGCAGAAGTAGCCCGGCCACTGCCGATACAGCTCGACGAAGGCCACCGAGGCGGCCTGCGCGGCGACCGGATCCGGCGCCCGCGGCCCCCCCGCCTGGCGCCCGTCGCTCATGCTCTCGTCTCCACGGCCGAGCACGGCGCCCCCGGTCGGGGCGCCAGTCTCGTCCGCGAAGAGAGGCTGCTAGCGCGCGATCGGATCGAGGTGATCGATCGGATCGTAGGCCTGCTGGCGGGCCTTGTGCCCCAGCAGGCGCACGGCGCCCGGCAGCGACTCCTCGGCGCCCTCGAGGCTGGTGGCGAGGCTCTGGACCATCCGGACGACGTCGTCCGGGGTCAGGGCCTTGCCGTCCTGCCCGTCGTTCATGAGGAAGAGATCCACCGCACCGGTGGTGGCCAGCGCTCCGCTGCCCGCCTCGGCTCTGCAGACGCCGATGTTGGCGATGCGCGACGTGGCGTCGTGACGAGCGACGATGCGAATCGCGCCTGCCTCGACATTCTCGATGTTCTCGACGCTCCACCCGCTTCCGAGCGATGCGCCTGCCACGAGCTTGGTCGATCCCCCCGAGAGGGTGCTCGACATCGCCTTCGGCGCGCTCGTGACGAGCGCGGCGCCCGCCGCGGATGCGGCGAGGAACGAACGACGATCGACCTGGCTCTTTACCTGGCTGGCCATGGGGTCTCCTCCGACTGTGCCTGTCCGATGGTGAGGGTAGTGGCGTGGTTTCCACGCTGTCAATGAAGGTGCCCGCCCCTCGGGGCGCCTCCGCGAGCGCCGAGTGGTGCTCGCATCCCCACCGCTACGATGCCGGAGGGATCCGGACCGTGCAACGTATCGGCCGGGCAACCGGCCCCAAGCCTTGTTACCGGATCCCCTGGCTGCATCTTGGCTCGCGCGCACGAGGTTGATAGCGTGCTCGCGGGGCGCGCGGCCCGAGCCGCGCTCGGACAGGCATCGAATTGGCTCAGGGATTGCGAGACGCGCCGGTCGTCCGGAGCGGCTACGGGTGTAACAACGCGTGCCGCTTCTGCAGCCAGGGGCAGTGGCGGGAGACGCTAGGGGATCGCCCGGCCGAGGAGGTCCACGCGGAGATCCTCGACGCCGCCAGGACCGCGGCCCAGGATCACGGCGTCGTCATCCTCTCCGGCGGTGAGATCACGCTGCGCGAGGAGCTCCCCGCTTGGATCCAGACCGCCCATCGCCACGGTGCCCGCCGTGTGCTCGTGCAGACCAATGGCCGGATGCTGGCCTACCGCAAGCTGGTGCGGCGTCTGAAGACGAGCGGCTGCGACATGATCGCGGTGGCCCTGCACGGCCCGCGGGCCGAGGTGCACGAGTGGCTGACGCGCGCGCCCGGGAGCTTCGAGCAGACCTTGGTGGGCCTGCGCAATGCTAGGAGCGAGGGCATGACCCTGCACGTCAATACGGTCGTGACCCGCTCGAACTTCCGGCACCTGGCCGAGCTCGCTGCGATCCTGCCGCGCCACGGCGTGGCGGGCTGGCGCCTGATCTGGGCCCGCCCGGAGGGGGAGGGGGAGCGCCTGGCTCCGAGCATCGTCCCCTCCGCGGTCATCGCCCGTCCCTACGTCCTGAGCGCCATCGAGGTCGCACGCAGGCTGGGCCGCCGTGTATCCTTCGAGGGCCCGTCCCTGAGCGAGGAGTCGACCGATGTCGTCCGAGCCCCAAGCTGACGTCGATCCGCGCGCGATCCTGGATCCCGAGATCCAGCGCGAGCTCGATGAGCACGCGGCGACGCTGCGCCTCGCGGATCCCGCCTCCGAAGCGGGGGCGAGAACCGACCTCGCCGCCTCGGGACAGGGGGCGAGAACCGACCTCGCCGCCTCGGGACAGGGGGCGAGAACCGTAGTCAAGGCGTTGACGAAGGAGGCGGCCGTCAAGCACAGCCGCCACTGGGTGCGGCTGACCCGTCTGTGCAACCAACGCTGCATCTTCTGCCTCGACGCCTGGAACCACAATGGCACCTACGTCGACTCGCAGCAGCTCTACCAATACATCGAGCTCGGGGCCCGGCTCGGGCGAGAGCGGCTCATCCTCTCCGGGGGCGAGCCCTCGATCCACCCCGACTACATCCGCTTCATCCGCTACGGCAAGAAGGTCGGCTACGACTGGGTGCAGACCGTCACCAACGGGATGATGTTCGCCTACCCGGAGTTCACCCGGAGGGCATTGGCCGCGGGCCTCGACGAGGTCACGATGTCGGTCCACGGCCACACGCCACGCATCCAGGATCGGCTCGTGGGCGTGAAGGGCGCCTTCGACAAGGCGATCCAGGGCATCCGCAACATCCGGGCTCTGTCCGGCGGGCGCACCGTCATCAACATCGACGTGGTGATCAACAAGCAGAACATCCGCCACCTCCGGGACATCGTGGACTTCTTCCGGGGCATGGACATCCACGAGTTCGACCTCCTCTTCCTCGTGCCCTTCGGCCGCGGATTCTCGGAGTACCGCCGCCAGCTCTTCTTCGACCTCGACGACCACCACGAGGATCTGCAGCGGGCTCTCGAGCCAAGCCGCGAGCACGGGGTCTACATCTGGACCAACCGCCTGCCGCCCGAGCACCTCGAGGGCTACGAGGACCTCATCCAGGCGCCCCACAAGCTGCACTCCGAGGTGCAGGGCGGGCTCCACAACTTCGAGGGCTTCATGAAGCTCGGGGCCCCGCCGGACTGCCACGGCGAGCGCTGCGATCATTGCTTCCTGAAGGGCCTCTGCCACGATCACATGTTCGATTACGCCGAGCGTCTTGCCGCGGGCCGCTTCGATCGCTTGCGCCTCGATCTCGAGGCCTGGCCGCCCTCGGACGCCGCCCGCGAAGCCCTCGAGCGTCAAGCGCCCGAGGAGCTGCACGTCCGAGCCGGCGGCGCCGACGCCATCGGCGCTTTCCTCGGAGGACACGCCTGGAAAGCCGTCGACGGGCTCCGCATCGAGGCGGAGGTGGAGGACGACCGGGATGCCGGAGCCCTCGTCGATCTCGAGGGGCTCAGCCGCGTCGTCACCACGTCCCGCGCGGGCCTCGAGGCCGCGGCCGCCCGGCTCGGTGAGCGCCTGGCATCCGGGGAGGAGCCCGACGCCCTGCCCGACGTCGAGGTGGTGCTCGACGGCACCATCGCGAGCTGGAGCCTGGCGGGCCCGGCTCCCCTACGAGCCCCGCTGGCCGCCCGGAAGCTCGTCGGCACGCTCGCCAACTTCGAGTATCAGAGCGAGGTGGTGGACTGCGCGATCGGCCCGGACCTGCTCGCTGGGCTCGCCAAGGCCGGGCTGCGCCTGCGCAACGTGCCCGCCTGCATCGCGGACGAGGGCTCGGAGCCGGGCCAGCATGCGGAGATCACGCCCGAGCTGCTCGACGACAAGGGGCGCATGCAGGTCACGCCTTACGTGCAGCGGTACATCATGGGCGAGTACTACAAGAAGTCGGTGCGATGCCGGGCCTGTGCCCTCGACGGGGCCTGCCGCGGCATGCACATCCAGTACCTCAGGACCCACGGCTTCCGGGTCCTCGCGCCGATCCCCCCCGCCCCCGGAGACCGCGCCTCCGAGGCGGAGAGCCCGGGACCCTCGCTGTCCCCCTCCGCCGGCGCAAGCGCGGGACTGTAGGAACGAGACTTGGGACGCCTCCCGCTCGCTTTGACGCTGCCCACCGACGGCGCGGCCTCCACCCGCCGGACCCTCGGCCGTGTGCTCAAGAAGGTGGCGCGCGATACGCTCCGCCTGCACCCGAGCCTCGTCGGCGCGGACGCTTCGCGCCCCCTCGCCACGGCCCAGGATCGGGTCCGGCTCCTCGGGCAGGAGGATCGCCGCGCCCTCTTCGCGGTCCTGCGGCGACCGCACGTCCACGTCCACTTGAGCTGCACCCTGCGAGCCCTCGAGGAGAAGCAGGGCGCCCTCGCCAGCGAGCGTGCCCGGGGCTACCTCTTCCAGCTCCTCGTGGACCTCGCCCTCGACGGCTTGCTGCCCGAGAGGGTGGAGTGGCCGGGCCTCCCTCCCCTCGGCCGCGTCTCGTCACCGCCCCATCGGGTCAGCGCGGCGGCCGAGGGGCCCGTCACCTTCGGGCCGGGCGGCGTCACGGTCGCTGGGCATCCAGCCCGGCGGGGGGGCCCCTCCGATCGCTTCGAGTCGGTGGCGCCGGGGATCGTCCTGGCCCTCGAGGATCTGAACCCGGTGAGCGACTTCGAGGCCCACCCGGATAAGGAGGGCAACCGGCTCGACCTCGGCGAGGCCAGCGCCGGGACGTGGGCCGGGACCTTGGGCGACTCCCTTGGCCTCATCGGCCGTCACCTGCCGGCCCTCCGCGAGGAGATGGACCGGCTGCTCCAGGTCTTCGTCCCTGTGGGCACGGACGACGAGAGGCACCTGTCGGCCAGCTATCGGGAGGCGATCGGGCTGGTCTATCTCACCCACCATCCGCGCTTGATGACCATGGCCGAGGCGGTGGTCCACGAATACCAGCACAACAAGCTCAACATGCTCTTCCGCCTCGACCCGGTGATGCACAACGCCTACTGGCCGCTGTACCCCTCGCCGGTCCGGCCCGATCCGAGGCCGCTGCACGGCGTCCTGCTGGCGGCCCACGCTTTCGTTCCCGTCGCGGAGCTCTATCGTGCGCTGGCGGACGCCGGCGCGCCCGAGGCGTCGAGCGGTGGCTTCTCCGAGCGCTTCGGTGCGATCATCCAGATGAACGACGAGGCGATGACCGTGCTCGAGGTGCATGCCCAGCCCACCGAGGCCGGAGCCGAGGTGCTCGACAGCCTCTCCACGCTCCATCGAGAGCACCTGGCCCTCGATGTCTGAGGTAGCGTGCCGCGGCGCCGCCCTCGCGGGGACGGCCCTCCTCCTGTTCGCCTGCTTCGAGCCCGGCCCCCTCGGTGTCGAGCCGACGGGGGACGAGCTCGGCTTCGCGGGGGGATCGGAGCTCACCGAGAGCGGCGGGCGCGGGGAAGGGAGGGGGGAGCCCGACGCCACCTCGAGAGCCGAGGCCGAGGGGGGCTCCACGCACCCACGCGAGGGCCTGGCCTGCGTGGTCGAAGCGGACTGCCAGCCCGCGGGGCTGATCGATCTGTGCGCCGGGACCTCGGCCTGCGTGGACTTCGCTTGTCAGCACGAACAGGGCACCGCGATCACCTGCGGACAGTCGCCCGATCCCTGCTATCCGATCGCGTGCGTGCCCGAGACCGGCCTCTGCGCGGCGGAGTCGATCTGCCAGTGCGAGCCCTTGCCCCAGAAGCTGAGCTGCATCCAGAAGGTGAGCTTCTCGACCGCCGACAGCGGAGCGTCGGGGTTTCTCCAGGGCTATCCCTGCACCTCGATCGCCGGCGAGGGCGCGGAGCACGTGGTGCTCTTCGAGGCGAACGAGACCGAGATCGTCGAGCTCTCCGCTCAGGGCGGGATCGACGGTGTGATCGTGATCGACGACGCCTCGGGCGGCTGCGCTGTGGACCAATGCGTCGCCGGCGGCGCCCAGGGGGCCGTCTTCCAGGCGGAGGCGGGGCGGACCTACGGCATCGTCGTCGAGCACGCGCCCGGGCCCTCAGCCCTCGTGGAGCTCGAGCTGTCCTGTGGTGTCTCGAGCGAGGTGAGCTGCTCCGGGGGCATCGACGAGGACGGCAATGGCCTCACCGATTGTGAGGATCCCACCTGCCTGGGCACCCCGGAGTGCCCGCCCGCCGGCGAGTCCGCGTGCGACGATGGCGTCGACGAGGACTTCGACGGCGCCACCGACTGTGAGGATCTCGACTGCGCCCTCGCCCTCGAGTGCATCCAATACTGCGTGGACACCGCCCCCTCCACCTCCTGCGGCTTCAGCCAGTCGACGGGGACCGGGGGCGGAAAAGCCAAGGTCGATGAGTACCCCTGCGGACCGCCGGCCGACGGCAAGGAGGTGGTCTACGCCTTCACCTCCTCGAAGCCGGCCGAGGTCTCCGTGAGCCTGGCATTCCCGAGTGGGGGCCTGTACGTGATGGAGGATCAGGGCTTCGGCTGCTCGCCGGTGACCTGCTTCGGGTATACGCCCGGCAGCGGGGCGGGCGGAGAAGGGGTCGTGAATCTGTCGGCCGAGGCCGGCCGCACCTACTATTTCGCCATCGACCAGCCCGCCGGGCTCGAGGGCCAATTCAGCTTCAAGATCCAGTGCGCACAGTAGCCCCCGCACGCCGCCTCGTGTCGGCCCTCGTCGGCCTCGGCCTCACGCTCCTCGCGCCGGCTGCAGGGGCCGAGGAGCTAGCGGGTGCTTGGGTGATCCCCCCGGGGGGCGAGGCCCGCCTGCCCGCCTCCCTCATGCCGGACGGCGAGCCCCTCGAGGGGCGCTGGAAGGTCCACAAGGCCAAGATCCAGAAAGACAAGGTACGGGTGCACTGGATCGCGGCCCGGGGCGACGCTGCCCCCTTCATCCTCACCCTCGTCCACCCCTCGGCGGCGAGCACGGAGGGGAGGAGGCTGCCCGATCTCTCCATCGAGCCCACCCCCGGCCCGGTGCCCGCGGGCTTCCTCGACGCCCTGGTGGCCCGCATCGCGGCCCACCCCGGTGCGCTGACCTGGTCCGAGCTGCCGCCCGATCCCCACGCTGGCGAGGACGCCGAGGAGCCCCCGACCGAGCCCGCGATCGATGAGGCCGCGGCCGAGCGGGAGGGAGAGCTCATCGCCGAGCTGCGACGCCGCGTGCACCACCTCGTGCATCGGGGCGATGCCCTCACCGCCCTCGAGGAGATCCGGGCCTCGCGCGGGTCGAGCGTGAAGAGCCCGGATGCCCGGGCCGAGCTGGCGGTCCTCCACGCCCTGGCCGGGGACGCCGAGGGGGCCAAGGCGATCGCCACGCCCCTCGCCACCACGCGGGCCCGGGTGATGGCGAGCCTGGCGGCTCCTGTCGAGGGCGCGCCGGTCGATCGGATCAAGGCCGCCGACATCGAGGGTCTCTGCTCCCTGGTGGACGTGGCGGAGGCCCTCTTCCTGCTCCTCCGCTACGATGAGGCGGAGGCGGCGTACGAGGCGATCCGCCAGGGCGATCCGGCCTGCGAGGGCGCGACCACCTCCCTGGCCCTCCTGCTCATCGATCGCCAGAAGGGCGAGGCCGCCAGCGCCCTCATCGAGCCGCTGTTGGCCCAGCGACCCGAGGATCCGAACCTCTTGATGATCCAGGCCGCTGCCCTCCGCCTGCGGGGCCGCCTGACCGACGCGATCGATGCGGTGGAGAAGGTGGTCCGCAACCCCGAGGCCCGCCACGCAGGCGATATGGGCACCTTGCTGGGCATGTACCTCCGAGAGGGCGAGCGCCTCGCTCGCCTCGAGCGCTGGAAGCGCTGGCATCGGGATCATCCCGACGATCTCGTCGCGCCCTTCATGGTCGGGGTGCTCAACCACTACGAGAATCGCTTCGCCGCGTCGGACGCCTGGCTCAAGCCCCTCAAGGGCCGCCTCGAGGGGGAGCCGCGCCTGTACGTCTACCTGTCGATGAACGCCTTCAACCTGGGTCGCGTCGAGGAGTCCCGGGCCCACCTGGACTACGCGGCCGGGCTCGAGGTGGTCGATCCAGACGTCTACTATTGCCGCTCGGAGATCACGCGCGATACCGAGCGGGACGTCTCGATCGCCGACCTCGAGCGATACCTCGCGCTGACGGACGGCACGCCCCATGCCTCGGTGCCCAAGCAGGCTCGCGTTCACGAGATGCTCGATGCCCTCAAGCGCTGCCGGGACGAGGACATCGCCGCCTGCGAGGGCCCCTTCGAGCATCCGCGCCAGCCACCGGGCCGCTGGCTGTCCACGAACCTCGTGCCCCTGGGCATGGCGCTCCTGCTCGCGGCCTTCCTCGGCCTCCTCGGACGCCGCCGCAAGCGCGAGTAGTCCCTTGGCTGCACTCGCCGTGTGGGTGCCCCTGGCGCTCCTCTGCGCGTCCCCTCCGCCCGTCCTGGGGCCCGGCCTCGAGCGGAGGGTGGAGCGGGTCGTCGGCCCTGTAGGCGCGGAGGCGGAGCCACTCGTGGAGGGCTGGCGCGTCGTGGCTCTCGAGGTGATTCGGGATCACGTGGCCGTCCAGCTCGCCGGCCCCACGGGGCGCGGCGCCCTTCGCCTCCAGGGAGCGGCGCCCAGATCCGGCGGGATCGCCACGGCGCAGGGCTGGCTGCTCGCTTCGGACGACGTGCCGAGGGCGGTCCACGAGGCCTTGGCGCGCCGGCTCGACGCTCGGGCCGTCGACGCGCCCACGCTGCCCTGGCGCGCCGCGGCGCCAGAGACAGAGGAGCCACCGCCCTTCGCGTGGACCCTCGATGAGGCGGCCCGGACCCGCGCGGTCCTCGAGATGCGAGGGCTCGAGAGCGGCCCGCCGCCGCCCTCGGCGCCCGACCTCGGCAGCTCGCCGTGGACCCTGGGCTTTGGGCTCGCTGCCCTCCTCCTCGGAGCGACGGCCATGCGCCGCCGTGCCCTGGCGCCCCTCGTGGCGCTGCTCGTCGGCCTCGGTGCGGCCTCGCTCGTCGATCCCGTCGCGCCCCCCCCGCCACCCCCCGCGGAGGTCCCGGACGTGCTGCTGCATCCCCTGGGCGGTGGCCCTTGCAGCGCGGAGCCGCGGGCCATCGGGGAGGGGCACGTCACCTATGCCTTCCGCTGCGAGGAGCGCGTCGGCGCCCGCCTGGTGCTGAGCGCCGACGATGGGCGCGGTGGGCTTCTGACCACGGGCACCCACGCGCTGAGCGTGGAGG
>CAZEHU010000083.1:0-8824 GCA_964511605.1 uncultured Myxococcales bacterium | reverse complement strand
GGTCCAGGAGCCCGAGCTCGGCCTCCCGGACACGGAGGCGGGGGAGCCTGAGCCGGCCGAGCCGGATGCCGAGGAGCCCGAGCCCACGGAGCCCGACGTCGCAGAGCCCGCGGAGCCCGACGTCGCAGAGCCCGAGCCCACAGAGCCCGACGTCGCAGAGCCCGAGCCCACCGAACCCGACGTCGCAGAGCCCGCGCCCACAGAACCCGACGTCGCAGAGCCCGAGCCCGAGCCCACCGAGCCCGACGTCGCCGAGCCCGAGCCCTCAGAGCCCGACGTCGCAGAGCCCGAGCCCTGCTCCTCGGACAAGGTCCCCACCCCCGACGGCTGCCTGAGCTGCAGCGAAGCGGGCACCGCTGTCCACAACGAGAAGAAGGCCCTGAAGGCCGCCCTCGACGCCTGCAGCGCCGACACCGACTGCACCCTCGTCTGGGGCAACACCGACTGCGCCGGGGACTGCCAGTGGGCGGTCGCCGTGGCCAACCAGACAGCGTGGAACGAGAGCCTCGAGCAGATCAGCCAGCACTGGTGTCAGGGCTACGTGCCGGTCTGCGGCTACGCCACGCCGGGCTGCATCCCCGCCACCGCGGTCTGCACTGCCGGTGCTTGCGAGGTGAATCCCGATTTCTGAGGCTGGATCATCGACTCGTTGATGTTCTGGCATCAACTTGGCTAGGATGCCTGCGTGAGGACGACCCTATCGCTGGACGAGGACGTCGCCGCGGAGCTCCGCCAGCTCGCCGAGAAGCGAGGCGGTCGCTGGAAGGAGACGGTCAACGAGGCGCTGCGCGCGGGCCTGATCCTGCTCCGCCGACCGGAGCCCCGACCTCCCCCGTACACGACGCCGGTCGTCGACACCGGACGTCCTCTGCTCGCGGGTATCGAGTCGGTCTCGGAGATGCTCGAGCTGGCCGAGGGGGACGGCTATCCCCGGTGATCCTGGTCGACGCGAACCTCCTGCTCTACGCCCGCCACCCTGGTTTCCCGGTCCACAGGATCGCCCACACCTGGCTGGACGAGCAGCTCAATGGCCACCGGAGGGTAGGCCTTCCGTGGCCGAGCCTGCTGGCGTTCCTGCGGCTCTCGATCAACCCGAGGGTCTTCGAGGCCCCCCTGACGGCCGAGCAGGCCTGGACCCAGATCCGCGAGTGGCTGGCCCGCCCCGTCGTGTGGACCCCTGGCGCTGGAGGGGCGCACGAGGAGATCCTCGATCGGCTGGTGCGAGGCGCCTCACTGACGGCGCGCCTGGTACCGGACGCCCACCTCGCGGCGTTGGCTGTCGAGCACGGGCTCGAGCTCTACACCACCGATCGCGGCTTCGCGCGCTTCCCGGGACTGCGCTGGATCGATCCACTGGAGGCCTCAGCCTCCTGATCTACCGGTCCTTATCGGTCCGCAGGACGGCCACGAAGGCCTCCTGGGGGATGTGGACATCCCCCACGAGCTTCATCTTCGCTTTGCCCTTCTTCTGCTTCTCGAGGAGCTTGCGCTTGCGGCTGATGTCGCCGCCGTAGCCCTTGGCGGTGACGTCCTTGCGCAGGGCGTTGATGGTGGTGCGGGCGATGATCTTGCCGCCGATGGCGCCCTGGATCGGCACCTTGAATTGGTGGCGCGGGATGCTATCCGCGAGCTGCTCACAGTAGTGCAGCGCGCGCGGGCGGGCCTTGTCGCGATGGACCAGGTAAGCGAGCGCGTCGACCCTCTCGTGATGCACGAGGATCTCGACCTTCACCACGTCGGCCGGCCGATAGTCGAGCTCCTCGTAGTCGAAGGAGCCGTAGCCGCGCGTGATGGTCTTGAGGCGATCGTTGAAGTCGAAGAGCACCTCGCCGAGGGGCATCTCGCTCAGGATGGAGACCCGGCCGACGGCCAGGTAGCTCATGTCCATCTTCGCGGCACGGTACTCGCGGCAGAGCTCCATCACCGGCCCGACGTAGGTATCGGGGCACATCACGGAGGCCTTGATGAAGGGCTCCTCGACCGCCGCGATCTCGGTGGGCTCGGGCCAGTACGAGGGATTGTCCACGTCGATCTTGCGGCCATCGGAGAGCGCCAACCGGTAGAGCACCGAGGGGGCGGAGAGCACCAGGTTCAGCCCGAACTCCCGGTGCAGGCGCTCCTGGATGACGTCCAGGTGCAGGAGCCCGAGGAAACCGCAGCGGAAGCCAAAGCCCAGGGCCGCCGAGCTGTCCTTCTCGTAGATGAGGGCCGCGTCGTTCAGCGAGAGCTTCTCGAGGGCGTCCGACAGCTCCTGGTACTCGTTGGAGGTCATCGGATAGATCGACGAGAAGACGACGGGCTTGGCCTCCTCGTAGCCGGAGATGGCCTCCTCCGCGGGCCGATCCGTGGTGGTCACCGTATCGCCGACGGCGATATCGCGGATCGCCTTGATGCCGGCGATGACGTAGCCGACCTGGCCTGCCTCGAGGCGCTTGGTGGGCACCCGCTCGAGGCCCGCGAGCCCAAGCTCGTCGACCCGCCACTCGCTGCCGGAGTGCATGAAGCGGATCGTCTGGCCCGGCTCGAGGGCGCCGTCCTTGATGCGCAGCATCAGGATCACGCCGCGATAGCGATCGTAGAAGGCGTCGAAGACCAGGGCGCGGAGCGGGGCCTCCGGCTCGCCCTCGGGATGCGGCAGCATCTTGACGACGCCCTCGAGCACCGCCTCGATGCCGATCCCGTTCTTCGCGCTGATAGGCAGGGCCTCGAAGGGATCGAGGCCGAGGTCCTCGTCGATCTCCTCGCGCACCCTCTCCACGTCGGCGGCGGGCAGGTCGATCTTGTTGATGATGGGCAACAGCTCGAGGTCGTACTCCATCGCGATGTAGAGGTTCGCGACGGTCTGCGCTTCGACGCCCTGGGAGGCGTCCACGATGATGAGCGCTCCCTCGCAGCTCATCAGCGAGCGCCGCACCTCGTGGCTGAAGTCCACGTGGCCGGGGGTGTCGATGAGGTTGAGCTGGTAGGTCTCCCCATCCTCGGCCTTGTAGCCGAGCGTGATGGTATTGGACTTGATGGTGATCCCGCGCTCCCGCTCGATGTCCATCGAGTCGAGGAGCTGGTCGCGGAACTCCCGCTCGTCGATGGCTCCACACGCCTGGATCAGTCGATCGGCAAGGGTGCTCTTGCCGTGATCGATGTGCGCGATGATGCAGAAGTTCCGGATGTGCTCCACGGCGCGGAGCCTAAACGCCCTGCCCTCCCTCTACCAGGGTGTTCCCTCCCGGGCCGATCGAACGCGCTCGGTCGCGGCGGGCCGGCGGCCCGCCAAGGAGCTGCCCTTGGTTCCAACGGAAGTGCTTCGCCCCTTGCTGGACGCTCGGCATCGTGAGCTCCGTGCAGTCCATCGCCCGTCTCTCGTCCAAGAGCCAGCTCACCATCCCTGCGTGGGCGCGGCGTGCGCTCGCCCTCGAGCCCGGCCACCGAGTCGTGGTGCAGGTCGAGGACGGGCGCCTCGTGCTCACCCGCGTGGCCGACGAGCTCGACGCCCTCCAGGGGTCCTGCTCCGGGGTCTACGGCGAGGTGGACGCCTACCTGGACGCGCTCCGAGAGGATCGGAGCCCGTGATCTCCTGGCTCTCCGGCCACGAGCTCGTGGCCATCGACACCGCCCCCTCATCTACTTCCTCTCCGGCGACCGGCGGCGTGCGCCCCTCATCCGAGCCTTGCTCGCGGAGGGGGCCGCGGGGCGGGTGGGCCTCATGGTGTCCGCGATCACGGAGGCGGAGTTGCTCGTGGCTCCGCTCCGTGTCGGCGGAGGCGCGGACCGCGCGCTCCACTCCCTCCTCGGGGGTCCCGCGGGGATCCGAGTCCTCCCCGCGACGCGCGCGATCGCCCGCTCGGCTGCGCGCCTGCGAGCAGACTTGGGACTGCGCCTGGCCGACGCGCTGGTCGTGGCCACCGCCGTGGACTCAGGCTGCACCGCGCTGGTCAGCAACGACACGGGCCTCCGCCGCCTCGACGATGCGATCGATGCCCTGACCTACGTCCACCTCGACGATCACCTGCCCCACGCTCACGGCACGAACACCTCGCTGCGGTGCCACGCGAGCGCCGCCGGGTCGGGTCGCTCCGTGGCCGCGCGCGGCACGTGAAGTGGCCGGCCATGGAGCTCGTAGTAGGTCCTGCCGTTGTCCCAACGTGAAGCGAGCTGGGAGCTGACGACGAAGCGCAGGTCTGCGTCGACCGTGCAGAACCCTCGGTCGAAGAGGGCGTGCACGTCCCGTCGGAGCAGCAGCCCATTGCTGACCCTGTGCTCGCGGGTCTCCGCGTAGGGGATGATGTGAGCGGCCTCCAGCACGGGCAGGGAGTGCTCCCCTGTCACGGCACAGTGACGCTCGTATGCGTCGAGGACCGCGCTCTTGAAGGTCCCCTGGCCAAAACGAACGTCCACCAGGCGTTGCGCCCTGCGGGCCGCCGCAGGGAGGCTGGGCGCGCTCATCCTCTCGATCCTCTCGAGGCAGTCGAGCCAGACGCGCAGCCCCTCGCCCGAGTCCGCATGGTAGGTCTTGTAGCCCTGCGTGCGCGGCTTCCAATCCGATGGACCCAGCACAGCCTCCTCGAGGGGGAAGAGCGTCGGCTGGGTCAGGAGGATGCAGCCAATGTGGAGCTCCGGGTCGGGCGCGACGCGGTTCCGCTCCCGCAACCGGAGGATCCTGCCCCGCAGCTCCTCGAAGCTGGACGCCCCGTTGGCGCGGCCGAAGCAATCCCATGCCATCCACGCCGGCAAACGGGAGTAGCGCGCGAAGAACCCGAAGCCGACAACCTTGTGGCCGTGCTTGGCCTTGAGCTTGAAGAAGAAGGGATCACCCTGCTCCAGGGCACGGAAGGTCTGCCCGGAAGGGCGCCAGAAGTTGACCTCAGCAAGGTCGGGCGTCGCGAGCAGCGTGCGGTACCAGTCGAAATCGGTGGGAGCGACGCAGGCTCTCATGGGACACGCAGGGCCTGTTCCGCGGCGGAGACGAGCGCGCGGACGATCTGGGTGGAGAAGGCGTGGTCGAGCTCGGCGACGTCGTCGGCTTTGGTGGGCCAGACGTCCTCGATCTTGTCGAGGACCGCGGCGCCGTCCACGCAGTGGTAGTGCGGATAGCGGAGTTCGCTGGTGTCGGTGAGCATCGCGGCCGGGTAGCCGTTCTTCCAGAAGCCGTGGTGGTCGCTGCGGGAGCCGCAGCCGGCTCCGAGGATCAGAGCGACGAGCAAGGTGGGCGTTGGCATTCGCATGGCGGACAGTTTGGCACGAGTCGCGCCCGAGCGGGAAGCGATGCCCGGCGTCGGCATCGGTGGACAGGGGCGGCGCGAGGTGCCAGATCCCCTGCTCTGCCCTGCCCGTCCGCCCGGCCCGGAGCCCTCCTCATGTCCCCTCGTACGCGCCGCCTCGCCGCCCTGCTCATCCCCCTGTCGGCCTCGCTCCTCCTGGCCCTCGGAGCCTGCGGCGAGGAGGAGGCCAGCGGAGGTGGCGGCGAGGTCGACGAGGCCGCTGCTACGGAGGCTGCTGCCAAGGCGGCCGCGCAGGCGGCCGCCGCATTTGCTGAGGCCATGGCGCCCAAGAAGGAGGGGCCCCAGGTGCCGGTGACGCCCAAGAGCGCGGCCGCCGAGGGGTCGAGGGCGAGCGAGGGGTCCGCTGGTAAGTATGCCTTCTGGGCCCCGGTCCACGACTTCCTCGGCGCGGCCGTCGTCTCCGGCGAGGTGCTCGGACCGAAGGAGGCGATCGCCTTCACCAAGGACGGGCACGTGGGCGTGACCCGTGACGCCGGTGCGAGCTGGGGCTTCATCCGCCACGAGACCGGCACGGTGCTGGCGGTGGGCGGCGAGGCCGGCGGCCCCTACGTCGCCGTCGGCAAGGCCGGCTACGTGGCCTCCAGCGTCGACGGCCGGCAGTGGACCCCGCTGCCGCGCTACACCGCGGAGGACCTCGTCGACCTCGTGGTCCGAGGGGGCATCGTCCTGGCGATCGGCTCCAAGGGCGCCTGGCTGCGCATCGGCGCGGACGGACGGGGCGGCGCCTCCGGCTCCCTGCCGGACAAGTTCAAAGCCAAGGGCCTCGTGCAGGATGGCGACACCCTCTACGCCATCGCCGGCAAGAAGGGCCTGTTGTCCAAGGACGGCACGACGTGGACGAAGGCCGCGAGCCTCCCCGAGGGTGTCAGCCGCTCCTCGGCACGGACGAGCCGCGGCACCTGCACCATCGGCAAGGTGGGCAAGAAGAAGGGGGTCGTCTGCGCCGTGGAGGGCACGGCCTTCGGCCTCGGCGGCCAGGGCCTCCTCGTCGAGAAGAAGGGCACGGCCTCGGTCAGCCGCGATGGCGGCGACACCTGGGCCGTCGGCTCCTTGCCCTTCAAGGGCGTCGAGGGGGTCGTGGGCACCGCCTCTGGCCCGTGGTGGGCCTTCGGCGCCAAGGGCGGGCTGGCCCGCTCCGAGGACGGCACCGCCTGGGTGGAGCAGCCCCTGAACACCTCCAAGACGCTCCGGGCCGGCTGGATGGACGGCGAGACCCTCGTCATCGTCGGCGACGGCGGCTCCATCGCCCGCTCCACCGACGGCGGCGCCTCCTGGAGCCTCCCGGAGCCCCCCGTCTCCAAGAAGCTCGACCGCCTCGCGAAGGTGGGCGGCCCACTGATCGCCGGCTGGGGCAAGGGGGCCATCGCCAGCTCCGATGGGGGCGCCACCTGGATCGAGGTGGACGATTCGACGATCATCGAGGCCCTGAGCGGCCCGGGCAAGGCATCCAAGTGCGAGGGCACCCTGCCCGTCCCGGGTCGGCGCTGCATCTACTCCAGGAAGCGCACCTCCCCCCTCGGCCTGCCGAACGTGAAGTCCATCCGCTTCCAGGACGATGTGGGCCTGGCCACGGGCGACGCCGCCCTGGTCGCGTTCACCACCGATGGCGGCGCCACCTGGAAGGCCCGCAGCGGCCTCGGCCTCAAGCGCCTGAGTGGCTTCGACGTGAGGGGCGATCGCATCGTCGCGGTGGGCAAGGGCGCGGTCATCGTCTCCATCGATGGCGGCAAGACTTTCAAGGAGGCCCAGCTCCCCAAGAAGACCGGCGACGTGGCGGACGTGCTCATCACGGACTCGGGCACGGTCTTTGCGGCAGGCGCAAAGGGCACTGTGCTCAAGAGCGAGGGCACCCTCGACCTCTGGCAGAAGGTGGAGGTGGGCCCGAAGGTGAAAGCTAGCTTCACCCTCGTCGAGGAGGCCGCCGGCGCACTCTTCGTCGCGGGCAAGAAGGGCGAGCTCTACCGCTCCGCGGACAAGGGGGCGAGCTGGAGCGCCGTGCCCACCGGCATGAAGGAGGGCATCCAGGCCGTCACCTCCGAGGGGGACGTGGTCCTCGCCGTGACCCGGCCGGGTCGCCGCGGCGGCAACATCCTGCTCCGCTCCAACGATGCGGGGGCCCACTTCTTCGTACAGCGGGAGCTGAGCCACCAGGGTCGGGTGCTCGACTTCGAGCTCGCCGCGGGGGTGCTGACCTACCAGGATCGGGTGTCGAGCGACTTCGCCGCCACCTGGACCAAGCGCCCCGGAAATCCGTGGTGGGGCGCCGTCGATACCGAGGACGGCTCCGGCCTCTCGCTCGTCGCGCGCTCGAGCTACTACGGCAAGGATCGGCTCTTCCTGGTGGGCTCCGGGGAGGACGACTGGACCCTCCTCGACGGCGTCTATGCCGAGGACGCCTGGTTCCGCTGCGATAAGGGCAGCGGCTGCTGGATGGTCAGCGGCGGGCGCGTCTATCGGCCGCTCTAGCAGCGCCAGGAGCTGTCGTGGCCGAAGCCTTCAAAGATAAGGTGAACCCGAGCGCGGTCGGACGCCTCGGTACGCTCCTCGCGGCCGCGCACCCCGGCTGGGACTCCGATGCCTTCGCCCGCGAGGCCTGCGAGGGGCTCGAGGCCCTGGAGCTCAAGGCCCGCGTCCGACACGTGGCGGAGGTGCTGCGCCGCCACCTGCCTGACCCCTGGCCAGAGGCGGTCCAGCACGTCCTCGACGCGGCGCCCGATCCCCTCGCCGAGACCGACGGCGTCACGGGCTCCCTCGAGCTCTGGGCCCTGCTCGATCTGATCGAGGTCTACGGCGTCGCCGATCCAGACACCTCGATACCCGCGCTCCACCGCTTGACCGGCTGCTGGAGCGCCGAGTTCGCCATCCGCCCCTTCCTCGAGCGCTACCGGGACCGCATGCTGGCGACGCTCGCGATCTGGACCGGCGACCCGAGCCCCCACGTGCGCCGCCTGGTCTCCGAGGGAACCCGCCCCCGCCTGCCTTGGGGGACCCGCCTCCGGGACCTCCAGGCGGATCCAGACCTCGCCCTCCCTCTGCTCGAGCGCCTCAAGGACGATCCTGAGCTCTACGTCCGCCGCTCCGTCGCCAACCACCTGGGCGACATCTCCAAGGATCACCCGCAGCGCGCCGTTGAGGTCGCGACCCGCTGGATGCGGGGCGCCTCGCCCGAGCGCCAGTGGGTCGTGCGCCACGCCCTCCGCGGGCTGGTGAAAGCGGGCCACCCTGGCGCCCTCCAGGTCCTCGGCTTCGGTCCCCCAGCCGTCGAGCTCCTCGCGCTCGAGCTCGCGGCCACGGAGGTCGCCTTCCCCGGCTCTCTCCAGTTCGAGATCAGCCTGCGCTCCACAGCGTCCGCGCCGCAGCGCCTCCTCCTCGACTACGCCGTGCACCACCAGCGAAAGGGCGGCACCCTCGGCCGCAAGGTCTTCAAGTGGACCCAGCGCGAGCTGGCACCTGGCGCGACCCTGACGCTCTCCCGACGCCACACCATGAAGCCCATCTCCACCCGTACCTACTACTCCGGCCTCCATCGGCTGGAGCTGATGGTCAAT
>CAZEHU010000082.1:0-8897 GCA_964511605.1 uncultured Myxococcales bacterium | reverse complement strand
CTGCCCGGCACCCTGGTACGCTACACCGGCCTCTCCGCCTCCACCACCGGGGCCGTCTCCTTCCAGCTCTCCGTGGACGCAGGCGCTAGCTGGCTCTTCGTCGAGTCCCCCGGGACCTTGGGGAGCGCTTCGTCCCTGGCGGAGAGCAGCCCGACGGTGGCGGTGGACGAGAGCATGGAGGCCCTCCCCGTCACAGCCGCCGGCCTGACGATCCGGGCCGTCCTGCTCCTCGAGCCGGGGGAGCAAGAGCTCCCCTCCCTCGACAGCATCGAGGTCGAGTACGAGCTCCTGGAGCCCTGAACCGGCCCGCCGCGGAACGGCCTCAGGAAGTCGCGGCCTGGGGCGCGGCGCGGGGCGGCACGAGGGTCCACATCATGCGCCAGCCGCCACGGATCGCGCAGATGATGAGGAGGGCATAGAAGGGGGAGAAGAGGATGAGGCGGGTCTGCAGGCGAGCCCGACGCCGAAGATGATCTGGTCACGCACCCCGGGGGGCGAGGTCTTGGGATCCGTGATCATGGAGTAGACGAAGAGCCAGAACGCGCCGCCGCTGATCTGGCCGTACAGCGCGATCGACAGCGGAGCCTCCAGGAGGACCGAGCGCCCGTAGGCCGCCGCCACCCAGACCAGGGTGAAGCTGATGACCAGGGGCAGCCTCTTCGCTTTCCAGGGGATGACCGCGCCGAGCACGAAGACCGCCGTCAGGACCTCCCAGCTCCCCCCCCCACTGGTACGCTGGCGCGATGCCGCCCTGGCCGCCCCCGAAGAGCAGGATGACCACCAGCGCCAGGTTCGTCGGGTTGAACAGGTGGTGGCCCTGCCACGTGAGCAGATACTTGCCGGTGATGGTCAGCCACGCGGCCGCCAACATCAGCCAGGTGTTGCCCGGCGCGGTGAACAGGATCGAGAGCCCGAACCCGGAGATGAAGCCCGACAGGGGCAGGATGAACAGGCGCGTATGGGCGTACGTGTAGACGATGTCGAGGAGCGAGCACGCGACGACCGCCACGAAGATCTGCTCCGGGGCGCGGTTGAACTCCAGCACGAGGTGGCCGGAGGCCACATAGATCATGTGGATCGTCACGAAGAGCCAGCGCGGATCCTGGCGTGTGGGCAGGATCCACTGGGAGCGATCCCGGATCCTCTCCCGGAAGGGTGCGTCGTTGGCCTCAGCCATGATCGCCGTCGACATGTTCAGCCCTGATCGGCGGGATAGCGGAGGTCGTGATAGCGGCCCGGCTCGACGCCCTCGAGCCGCTGCTCCGTGCCGTCGGGCCAGCGGATCCACACCTCCACGGGCCCCCTCTCGTCGCCGAGTCCGGCCACTAGCCAGCGCATGGAGCCAGCGGCGAAGCCGTTGCCCGCGCTCACCTCGAAGTACTGTGGCAGCCCGATCTCTGGATCCACCCGCACCCGTGTGCCGATGGCGTTGCGGTTCACACGCTTGCCGTCCCCCTCCAAGCGCAGGCCGATCCAAGACGGGGGCCCCTCACCTTGGGCCCCCGGCACCCAGGTATTGCGGTGGAGGGGGTAGGCGTCGCCCTGGACCACCATCATCACGTCCGGGCGGCCGTCGACGTCGAAGTCACCGATCAGCACGCCCCTGTCGTCCTTCTCCTCCTCGATGCCCACCTCGACGGCTCGATCGACGAAGCCCTGCTCGCCGGCTACGAAGACACGCGCGGACTGGTGGCCACACAGGGATTTGTTGCCCATCGGTCCCCACACCGTGGCGTCCCGCATCAGATCACCGAGGCCGGAGGTGATGCGCATGATCTCGAACCAGTAGTCCGCCGTGTGGTGCTGGCTGATGAAGCCGTCGGCCACCACGAGATCGCGCTCCCCGTCGAGGTCGAGGTCGACGAACTTCGCCCCCCAGCCCCAGCCGCTGTCGTGGGAGCCGGTAGCGAAGGCGACATTCGTGAACTCCCGCTCGCCGGGATCGCCCCCGGAGAGGTTCTTGCACAGGTAGTTGCCCTCCGGGAGCGCGGGATGGAAGACGTTGGTGACGTAGAGCTCCGGGAAGCCGTCGTGATCGACGTCCGCGAAGTCAGCGTTCATGCCCTTGCTGGCGTCGTTGCCGATGGCCCCGGGGTGCAGCGCGAGCTGCTCCTCGAAGCGCTCGCCGTCCCGATTGATGAAGAGCTGGTCGGGGCCGAAGTCGTTGGCGAAGTAGACGTCGGTGAAGCCATCGAGATCGACGTCCGCTACCCCGACGTCCCACGTGAAGCGCTTGCCTGTCAGGCCCCAGGCCTCGGGATCGACCTCCTGGAAGTGCCCGTGACCGTCCCCTAGCAACAGGCGCTTGTCGCCCCCATTGGTCGCGTTGCCGAGGCTGTTGGCCATCGTCCTGAGCCCGTTGGGGTGGTCGGGCACACGCAGGTTGTTGATCCAGGGGGAGCGGGGCTCCCGATCCCGGGCGAGCACGGCGCCCGGGATCGGCGCACAGCCGAACGCACCTGGCACCTCGCTGCAGGACAGGTCCTCGGGGTCGTAGCGCTCCGAGGTGAAGCTCGCGATCACCAGGTCGAGGTCCCCGTCGTTCTCGACGTCCAGGAAGTTCGCTCCGAACCCGTTCATATAGGGCGGCAACCCGGACGACTCCGTGACGTTGTGGAACATCCGCTTGCCCTCTTCGTTCGGCACAGCGCGGTTGGACAGTAGCTGCGGCCGTCGCCCGAAGCCGGAGATGAAGACGTCGTCCCAGCCATCGTTGTCCACGTCGACGAAGAGGCACTCGGCGGGGAAGCCGGTCTCGTCGACTGCGGCGAGGGCCGGTAGGCGCTCGGGGGACCAGCGCATCGGGCCGACGCCTCGGAAGAGGCGGCTGGGGGTCGCGTTCCCGGCGCTCAGCAGGAGCAGGTCCAGGAGCCCGTTGCGATCATAGTCCCCGGTACACGCCCCGGCGGAGACCGAGGTGAAGAGCGGCCGGAGGTTGCCGTAGCGCGCGTGGACCGGGTTCGGGGTGTGGCGAAAGTCCAGGCCTGAGGTCTGCGCGTCCACTCTCTCGAGGTGGAAGCGCAATGGCGCGTCCATGTCCCGGTCCGGCGTCGTCATCATCCAGACGCCATAGCCGCCTCCCCCGGTGAGCAGGGCCGTCGCGAGGAGCGCCAGGCGCTGCCGCCAGGTGCGCACCCGCGGAGCGAGCATCGCCTTCCCGTCCGCCCACTCCACCCCAGGGCGGGCGCCGCCTATATCGTCGAGCGTTCCGGCTGGGGCGGTCATGGGCACAACTCCCGCCAGAGAGGACGAATGAGCACGACCCGATCAGCTAGGGTCGAGCCCGCTTCGTATCGGAGAACCTGTGGTGCATCCTCGGTGACGCTGAGCTGCACGCCCACAATGTCGTCGAGATCAGGCCCCAAGGTCAAGGACTCCGCGCTCAGCCCTCGAGGTGCTCCAGCACACGCCGGGCCAGCGCCTCCGAGATCCCCGGGCAAGTGGCCAGCGACGTCGCGCTCTCGGCGCGGATTCCCTTGACCGAGCCGAAGCGCTCGAGCAGCGCCTTGCGCCGGGAGGGACCTACCCCGGGGATCCCGTCGAGGGCTGTGGTGAGCGTGCGCTTCTTGCGGCGCTTGCGGTGGAAGGTGATCGCGAAGCGGTGGGCCTCGTCCCGCAGGCGCACGAGGAGGTGGAGCTCGTTGGTATTTGGGCGCAGCACGATGGGGTTCTTGCGGCCCGGCCGGAAGACCCGCTCGGGGGAGCGGCTGGGGGCCTCCGAGCTCGGACGCTGCGGGGCCTCCGGGCGCGCTCGACCCCCCTTCGCGATGCGCCCCTCTTCGTCCAGGAGCCGCTGCTTCGCGAGGCCCGCCAGCTCGACGCCGCTGACCTGCAGATCCTCGAGCACCGCCACCGCGACCCCGAGCTGGCCCTTGCCGCCGTCCACCACGATGAGGTCCGGAAGATCGGCGCCCTCGCCCCCCTCCCGCAAGGTCCCGGACAAGCGCCGCGAGAGCACCTCGTACATCATCCGGAAGTCGTCCGGGCTGTGCTCCCCGCGGATCGAGAAGTGGCGGTAGGCTTTGGGCGCCAGCTCGCCATCCAGGGCCACCACCATGCTCCCTACGGCGTCGGTCCCCTGGATGTTGGAGATGTCGTAGCACTCGATGCGGGTCGGGGGCCGCTCGAGGCCCAGCTTGTCCTGCAGCCGCTCGAGGGTCTTCAGGGCGCCTTGGCGAGAGCGCACCCGGCTCGCCCACGCCTCCTCCGCGTTCCGGGAGGCCAGCTCGAGCAGGCGCGCCTTGTCTCCTCGCTGGGGGTGGCGGACCTCGACGCGGCGCCCCCTCAGCTCCCCGAGGAGCTCCTCCCCAGTCCTGCCAGCCGCCAGGGGGATCGGCACCACCACGAGGTCCGGGACCGGGGCTCGCCCGGCCCCGTAGCGGGCGGCCAGCAGGTCCTCCACGAGGTCCTCGTCCGGCTGCTCGAGGCCCATATCCCCCTTCACCGGCCACGAGCGCGACGAGGTCAGGACGCCCCCGCGCACCTCCATGAGCTGCAGCACCCCATCGGCTCCCTCCCGGTGGAGGCCGATCACGTCGATGTCCTCGCGGGTCTTCAGGTGCACGTGCTGGCGAACCAGGCTGCGCTCGATCGCCTCGACCTGATCCCGATAGTGGGCCGCGAGCTCGAACTCCAGGCGTTCCGCCGCCCCCTCCATGCGCGCCCGCAAGCGGTCGGTCAGCACGTCCGCCCGGCCGCGCAGCAAGAGGCGCACCTCGTCGAGGCTGGCCTCATAGCGCTCCCGCGGGACGTCCAGCACGCACGGCCCCGGGCAGCGACCGATCTGATGCTCGAGGCAGGGGCGGCTGCGGTTGTTGAACTCCACATCCCTGCAGGTCCGCAGGCCAAAGTAGCGATTGGCCACCCGCAGGGTGCGCCGGATCGCCGAGGCGGAGTCGTAGGGACCGAAGTACTCGGCGCCATCGTCCTTGCGCCGCCGGACCACCTCGAGGCGCGGCCAGGCATGCTCGGAGCCGATGCGGATCGACAGATAGGTCTTGTCGTCGCGCAGCTTGTAGTTGAAGCGCGGCTTGTGGGCCTTGATGAGCTGGTTCTCGAGGACCAGCGCCTCCTTGGGGTTCGCGGTGATGATCACCTCGATATCCCCGAGCACACGATCGAGGAGCCCCACGAAGAAGCGGGTATCGCTCGTCGAGGGAGCGAAGTACTGGCCCAGCCGCGCCTTCAGGTCGCTCGCTTTGCCGACGTACACCACCTCGCCGGCCCGGTCCTTCATCAGGTAGCAGCCCGGCGTCCGCGGGGCCTTGTCCAGCCGCTCCACCAGCCACGCGGGCAGGCTCGCTCGTCCCGCTGCGCTCACAGATACCCGAGCCGGCGCCTCAGCCACCACTCCGTGCCCAGGAGCGCGAGCAGGGCCAGCAGCACCCAGGGCTGGTTCCAGAGCTCGTCGTGCTTTCGCGAGAGCACCCGCGAGATGCGAGGCGGGCGCGGGGTGATCGCGGGCTCCTCGCTTGTCAGCGACTGCACGCTCCCCCCGCTCGCCTCGGCGAGCAGGGCCACCAGCCGGCCGTCGCCCACCACGGTCTCCATCTCCGGCGCCACGTCGGTCGCCACGAAGAGGTCGGAGCCGCGCGCGACCCTCGTCGGCACCACGTGGGCTTTGGCCTCCACCTCGTAGATGCCGGCTCCCTGGAAAGGGATCAGCACGTCGAGCGCCCCCTGCCCATCGGTGCGAGACCCCTCGTGTCGCCAGACCACCTCGCCCTCCCCGGCGCCGGCCCCCTCGTCGCGTCGTCGCACCACCAGCCCCACGGACTCCTCGGCCGCGGGCTGGTAGTCCGGGTGGAAGACCAGTACGCGGGCCCGGGCCTCCTCTCCGATCGGGACACGCTCGCGGTTGACCTGGACCCGGACCAGGTCCATCTCTGGATCCCGGATCAGCCAGCGGACCGCGTTGGACCAGAAGGTATCGAAGTGGCGGGGATCTCCGCCCTGGTGCCCGGCCACGAAGCTCCACTGCCAGGTGCTATCGGTGGTCACGGCCATCGAGCGGCCCTTGCCAACCTCCTGCACCGCCACCACCGGCAGAGGCGCACCCGTATCGTCCTTCACCGTCGGGTGCTCCACGAGCACGACGGCCTGCTCTCGCGTCGCGCTCGTCAGGTTCGCTCCCTCCAGGGCCGGCAGGTGCCTCCAGACGGCGTCGTTGACCTGGGGATCCATCGCCAAGCGGGTGATCGGGTGGTGATGGCCGGCCTCGCTCAGGCGGGCGACGAAAGGCTCGGTATCGACGAGCGGCCGCTGCTCGAAGCCCGGAGGGATCTCCACCGGCAGCACCCCCCGCTGGGTGATCTCGGTGCCGTAGTAGCCGCCGGAGGCGAAGCTCCGCGGGCCGCCGACGAGCACGAAGGCCCCGCCCTCGTGCACGTAGTCCGCCACCAGCGGCAGGTACTGGCGGGTATGGAAGGGGCCGTAGTTGAAGTTCTGGAAGATCGCCAGGTCGAAGCCCCCCAGCTCCTCCACGAAGAGCTCCTTGGCCGGGAAGGGGATCAGCGAGGTCTCCATCGGACCCACGGGCCGCGAGGAGTGGGTATTGATGAGGATGAAGAAGCTGATGAGGTCGACGGAGGGATCCTCCTTGAGGTGGTTTCGCAAGAAGCGCTCGTCCCAGCTCGGCTGCCCGACGATCTGCAGGACCCGCACCTTGTCTCGCAGCACCTTGATCACGACTTGCTGCACGTTGTTGGGGGCATAGACCTCCCCGGGCTGCTCTGCCGCGACCACGGCGTAGACCTGCTTGCCCAGCTTGCGGGGCAGGAACTCGAAGCTCACGGCATACTCGGCGACGCCCGGCTCGAGGGGGACCCGGGTCTCGGCTACCTGTCGCCCGTTCTCGAGGAGGCGCACGGGGATCGAGCCCGTGCGGTAGCCGTGGACGCGCAGGGTGGCGTCGAGGGTCGTCACGTTCATCACGAAAGCGAAGCCGCCCTGGGCCACATCGCTGACCGCCACGTCCTTCAGGCGGCCATCGTCCGGCAGCACGAAGCTGGTGATAGGTGCGTCGAGGTCCCGCACCAGGGCTTGAACCGGGGCGTCCAGGCGCGCACGCCGTCCGTGGGCGCTGGAATCGATGGCGTCCGTGAGCAGGATGATCGCTCCCATGTCGTGGTTCCGGTAGCGATCGTGCACCGCCTCGAGGGCGTCGACGATCCGCGTCTCCCGCGCCGTGGGCTCCAGCCGCAGATCCGCCCGGCGGAGGTCCCCCAGCTCCCCGAGCTCGCCGCCGAAGCTGTGGAAGACGAGGTCCCCGTCCTCGCCGAGGGACTCGAGCAGATCCTGGTGCTCCTCCAGGAAGACCTCCGCGAGGGACAGGCGGCTCACGCTGCCGTGGGGGAGCGCCATCGACGCGGATCCGTCCACCAGCACCACCACCAGGTTGCGCCCGCGGGCCACGTGCTCCTCGAGCACCGCCGGCTGGTAGAAGACCGCGAGCAACAGGGCCACCACCAGCACCCTCAGCAGGAGCATCGGTGCCCTGCGGGTCCACGGCCTCAGCGTGCGGTAGTTGTAGAGGGTGAGGCCCAGCACCAGCACGCCGATGGCCACCACCAGCACCTGCATCCACACGGACCAGCCCCCGAGCAGCACGAGGGAGCGCTCGGTGCTCAGGTCCGTCGCGCCCGCGGCGAGGCCGCCGGCGAGCTGGCTCGCGAGGAGGGGGAGGGTCAAGGCTGGCCTGGGCTCCTACGGCTCCGGCTTCCGGATCTTCCACTTCCGGTTGTGCAGGAGGTAGTCGAGGTGGACCTGATCGTCCTTGTAGTGGAGGCAGAGGGCGTACATCGCCAGGTTCACCGCGAAGCGGACGGCCATCTCGCGCTGTCCCTCCCCGCCCGGGCGGGGCATATGGAGGAAGCGCTGGCCGGTCTCGTCCCGGGCCAGGGCGCCCAGGAGATCATTGGACAAGACCACCACGCCATAGCGGCGTCCGATGGGCAATCCCTCCACGGTCGAGCGGCGGATCACCCGGCCGGCCGGGTAGTCGATGCGATAGAAGGAGCGGTACAGGACGTGCTCCGCGGAGACCCGCTCGAGGTCCACGAGGGGGAAGAGGGTGCGCAGCTCGCGGCGCACGGCCCGTTGGAAGGCCTGGGAGATCTCCTCGGGGCCGCTGTCGTCCACCAGCAGGAAGCCCCCGAGCTCGACCCAGCGCTTGAGCGCCGCGCGCTCGTCGTCGGAGAGCGCGAAGGCCTGATCTCCGGCCAGGATCGCGAAGGGGATGCGGCTCAGGCGCGGATCGGTGAGGCGGAGCGGGACCTCGTCCACCTCGACGTCCACCGAGGTGCGATAGCCGAGCTCCTCGGCCAGGGTGGCCCCGGCCCCGCGGTGCACATGCCACGGGCCGCTGTACTCGATGCGTGCGACGCGCAGCTTCTGGCCTGCGCCGAGGGCCAGGGCCCGCGGCGTGACCCCGCCAATGAGGCCGGAGGCCGCGGCCCCACCGGCGATCTGGAGGAAGGCGCGTCGATCCATCAGTCCACGAACAGCGCCATGTCGTAGGGCAGTCCCCCCTCGCCTGCGGCCTCGAGGCCGAAGGGCTCCACCACGACGATGTAGGTACCCTCGACCTCCACGAGGTGCTCGAGGATGGCGCCCTTGTCCGGATCGAGGGAGGATGCCAGCTCCGCTCCGTCGGGGTCGAGCAGCCGGAGATCGGTGAAGCCCTGGCCCGAGGCGTGGGAGGTGAAGACCGCGATGGTGCTGAAGGCCGGCGCGCCGAGGGCGTAGGCGTCCACGTCCTGTCCCGAGCAGAGGCGCAGCCAGGTGTGGACCCCCTCGTACAGGGGGGCGGGCTCGGAGGCGTCGGAGGGCTCGAAGCGGTCGGGCTGGCAGGGGCCCGAGGGATCGGTGACCGAGGGCATCATGGCGTAGTCGTCGAT
>CAZEHU010000081.1:3428-8912 GCA_964511605.1 uncultured Myxococcales bacterium | reverse complement strand
CGAGCGGCGGGACGGGATCGTCGAGCGCGAGCCAGCCTTCGGCCACCCCTTGCATGCAGAGGGCGCCGACCACCCGGGGCTTGGTGACGCTGGCCAGGTCCCACACGCTCTCCGCGTCGCAGGCTCCGGCCCAGGCAGCGGCGACCGGCTCCCAGCCCTCCGCGATCCAGGCCGCGGCGGCGGGGAAGATGGCGTCCTGGACGCCTGGCTCCAGCAGGGCCTGCAGCCAGGGGGTGGGGGTGGGAGCGATTCCTGCGCTGCTCACGGGCGCACCCTACTCCGCGCGGCCACGAGGCGCGAGCCAGGAACCGAGAGCAGCGAGCAAAGACTTGATGAAGCTGGGGGACGCCTCCACACTCCAGCCCGTGGAGTCCCCGAGATGGTGAGGTCCGTCGAGACCGGCGATGGATCGGTCGGTGGCATGCGGTGGTGGCAGCGCCTGCCGGCGCCCGTGCTCCGCGGCAGGGACAGCGACCGCGCCCTCGCCCTTGAGGTGGGGGTCTACGTCGACCAACGCTGGGTCTCGGTGGCCGCCCACGCGATCGACGCCGCGGGCCTCACGATCTCGAGCAGCATGCCCTTCGCTCCCCACAGCGGCTGCGACGTGGCGCTCAAGAGCGAGGAGGTCCCCTGCGGGACGATCTGGGCCTACTGCGTCGTCGCCGACACCCGCCGCGAGGAGACGGGCACCTTCCACTGCAAGCTCAAGTTCATCGAGCTCCGCAGCGATGTGGGGGCCGACGGCATCGAGCTCTTCCTCCGCGACGTCTGCGGCCACCCGGGCCCGAGCCGCTCCGCTTTCCACGGCGAGGGCGACGACGCGGTCTACGACTTCCGCCGCGCCCGCCGCTACCACGGCCATATGGGCATCCGAGTTCCCTCCGAGGCGGACTCGGTGCCCGACGCACGCGCCCTCACCCCGCAGCCCGCGCCCCCCGGCGTGGGCCCCAGCACCGACCGCCGCATGCGCAAGCGCAGCGCGACGCTCCGCCTCGACTACGCCGTGTCCACCTGCCTCGGCGCCGGTATGATCCCCGGCACCCTCGGGGTCGCGGCTCGGGACGGCTCCTTCGTCGGGGTGCATACCGAGCCGCCCCTGCCTTCGGACGGCACCGAGGTGGTGCTCGCGGTGGTGGTCCCCCACCCCGGCCGGCCCTTGGTGCTGCGCCTCGCAGGCTCCGTGATCCGTGCCACCGACGAAGCCGGCCGACCTCGCTTCGCCGCGCGCATCGTCGGCGACGCGCCGGGCACCGATCATCGCGAATGGGTGGAGCACCTCAGGGAGCTTCCGGGGTAGGCTCCGGCCGCCAGCCTCTGGCCGCCCAACAAGGACGCTCCGATGATCGACCTCATCTGCACCCGCACCTGAAGCACCTGTCGCAAGGCGGTCGCCTTGCTCCAGGAGCACGACCTCGCGTTCACCTATCGCGAGTACCGGAAGGCGCCCCTCACCGAGGAGGAGCTGCGCCGGATCCTCGCCCTCCTCGGGGTCGGCCCCGAGGCGCTGCTGCGCAAGAAAGACAAGGCCAACAAGGAGCTCGGCCTGAAGGGCAGCGAGGGCGCGGACGTCCTCATCGCCCACATGGTGGAGCATCCAACCCTGGTGCAGCGCCCGATCGGGATCCTCGGCGACAAGGCCGTCGTCGGACGTCCCGTGGAGCGGCTGCTCGAGCTCGTGAGCTGAAGCAGCGACCCACCAGCGCGCTCCTGACTCCTCTCCTCCTTCTGGCGGTCGGCTGCATCGGGGACGCGGGAGGAGCGTCCGTGGGAAAGGGGGGCCTGGATCGTGCGGCCCTCATGGATCCGCAGTCCTGCGTCCCCTGTCACCCGCAGCACGTGGAGCAGTGGGAGGGCAGCATGCACGCCTACGCCGCCCACGATCCGGTCTTTCGGGCCATGAACCGGCGCGGCCAGGAGGAGACCGCGGGTGCCCTGGGGGACTTCTGCGTGAAGTGCCACGCCCCCTTGGCGGTCGCGGCTGGCGCCACCACCGACGGCCTGAACCTCGAGGAGCTCGAGGTCGAGAGCCCCGAGCTCCTCGGTGTCACGTGCTTCTTCTGCCACTCTGTGGTGGCGGTGGAGGGGACCCACAACAACCCCCTCGTGCTCGCCGACGACGATGTCCTCAGGGGCGGCATCCTCGACCCCCTCCCCAACGGCGCGCACGCCTCGGTCTGGTCGCCGCTGCACGACGGAAGCTCCATCGACTCCGCCGCCCTCTGCGGCGCCTGCCACGACATCATCACCCCCGCGGGCGTCGCCCTCGAGCGCACCTTCGCGGAGTGGAAGGGCACCCTCTACTCGGAGGACGTTCCCGGCAAGCGTCAGACCTGCGTGAGCTGCCATATGCAGGGCAGCGACGACGTCGCGGCGATCGACAATGGGGCCCCCGTGCGGCGGGTCCACGACCACTCCGCCCCGGGAGTGGACGTCGCCCTCACCCCCTTCCCGAACCTCGCCGCCCAGGCGGAGCTGATCGAGCGCGACCTGGACAACGTGGTGCTGCCCCAGCTCTGTGTCGCGACCGAGCCTTCCGGCACGCAGACCGTGGTGATCACGCTCGAGAACCTCTCCGCGGGGCACGCCTGGCCCTCCGGGGCCGCCCAGGACCGCCGCGCTTGGGTCGAGGTGGTCGGGCGCGCTGGGGGCGCGGTGATCTTCGAGTCGGGCGTCCTACCGGAGGGTGTGCCCCTCGCCGCGCTGGACGATCCCCAGCTCTGGCGGCTCGGCGATCGGCTCTTCGGCGAGGATGGAGAGGAGGTGCACATGTTCTGGGAGGCCACGTCCCTGACCTCGAACGTGCTCCCCGGCGCCACCGCCTTCAGCCCCACCGACCCGGCGTGGACCGACAACCACATCGTCCGCACCTACCAGTTCGAGGCCCCTCCACCCGACGAGGTGTCGATCCGGGTGCACGTCCGCCCCATGGGGCTCGACGTGCTGCAGGACCTCGTGGCCTCGGGCCACCTCGAGGCCGAGATCGTAGACGCGATGCCCACCTGGACCCTGGAGGCCAGCCAGCTCGAGTGGCGCGAGGAGCAAGGGCAGAGCTGCGTGCCCTGAGGGGCCCCCGGAGGCGCCATGGCATCGAGCGCCGTCGGGGCTCCCAATTGGGGGGCCGCGCCAGCTTTCTGCTTGCCGGCCGGAGCCGCGCCCCCCAAGGTGCGCGCTCCGCTCACCCTGGAGCCCCGATGATCCGCCACGCCGCCGCTCTCCCCGCCCTGTCCCTGCTGCTGCTCGCCGCCTGCGGTGAGGAGAAGGCACCCACCCCGGCCCCCGTGGCGGCCGCGGAGGCCGAGGCTCCGGCCGGTGACAAGACCCCGGCAGCGTCCGCGGGTGCGAAGGCCGAGGCGCCTGGGAAGGCCGAAGCGACCGCCAAGGCGGATACGCCCAAGACCCCGGCGACCCCCGGCGCGGGCGACGAGGGCCGCGAGGCCTGCAAGGCCTTCGCCGAGCGCATGTGCAAGGAGGTGGGTCCTGACAAGCAGACCTGCGGGGCGATCGAGCTGGCCTCCGGCATCCTGCCCGTGGCCGCCTGTGACGCGGCGATGGCGAACGTCGACGAGGCCCTCGCTCGCCTGTCCGGCACCAAGGAGGCCTGCGCCGAGCTCGTCGCCAAGCTCTGCGGGGACCTCGGCCCCGAGACCTCGAGCTGCGCGATGGTCAAGTCCAAGACCCCCCAGTTCCCGCCCTCGCGCTGCCAGCAGATGATGACGCAGTACGACAGCGTGCTCGCGGAGCTCAAGCAGATGGAGGCCCGCAACAAGCCGCTGAGCGCCGAGCTCGTCGCCAAGCTCGCCGCGCCAGGCGCCGCGAGCTACGGCCCGGACGACGCCAAGGTGGTGGTGGTCGAGTACTCGGACTTCGAGTGCCCCTACTGCGGCCGCGCCGCCACGGCGCTGAACACCCTGAAGGAGAAGTATGGCGACAAGGTGCGCTTCGTCTTCCGGCAGTTCCCCCTCTCCTTCCACAAGAACGCCATGCCGGCGGCCGAGGCCTCCCTCGAGGCCCTCTCTCAGGGCAAGTTCTGGGAGCTCCACGACCTCCTCTTCCAGAACCAGCGTGCCCTGACCCGCCCGGAGCTCGAGGGCTACGCCGCCAAGGTGGGCATGGACGTGGGCAAGCTGAAGGCCGCCCTCGACGCCGGCACCCACCGCGCCACTGTCGAGGCCGATATGGCCCTCGGCAAGGAGGTGGGTGTGCAAGGCACCCCGAGCCTCTTCGTCGGCGGCGAGAGGGTGCAGAACCCCGGCGACGTGGCCGGCGTCTCCCTGGCGATCGACAAGGCGCTGGCCGGAGGTGGCGGCGCCACCGTCGGTCAGTAGACCCTCGCCGGGTCCGTGCCCCCGAGCGCTCTGGTGCCGGAGGTCGAGCCCAGGTCCTCCCTTGACATGGACAAGAAGATGACCACCTAGTGGATCATGGTCCACGTCAATGTCGCGGAAGCCAAGGCCCACCTCTCGCGCTACCTCGACCGGGTCCTCGAGGGTGAGGTCATCATCCTCTGTCGCCGCAACGTCCCGATCGCCGAGCTGCGCCCCATCGGGGAGAGCCGGAGCGAAGGAAAGCGCAGGTTGGGCAGGGCTCGCGGGCGGGTCCACGTGCCCGAAGCCTTCTTCGATCCCCTCCCAGAGGAGCTGCTCGATGCGTTCGAGGGAGGTGACCCACGGTGAGGCTCCTCCTGGACACGTGCACCTTCCTCTGGCTCGTCGATGATGTCGCGAGCCTCTCGCCCAAGGCGGCCGAGCTCCTCGAGGACATCGACAACGAGCTCTACCTGAGCGCCGCGAGCGCCTGGGAGATCGCGATCAAGTACGGTAGCGGGAAGCTCGAGCTCTACGACCTTCCGGAGCACGTCGTGCCTGAGGAGCGGCGGCGCCACGGCATCCGTGCCCTGCCCATCGACGAGGCGTCGACCCTGACGGTACGCGGACTGCCGGCCCACCATCGCGATCCTTTCGACCGGCTGCTCGTGGCGCAGGCCATCGTCCACGAGCTCGTGGTGGTCACGCCGGACCCGAAGATCGAACGCTATCCGGCGAGCGTGGTGTGGTGATCAGTGCAGGATCGGTCCCGGCTCTCCGCTGCCGGGGTTCGGCACCTTGATCGCCCCGAACTTCTTCTCGTACACGCGCAGGTTCTGAGTCAGGGCCGCGTGCAGGATCTTCGCGTGGGCCGGGCTCATCACCACCCGGCTGCGCACATGAGCCTTGGTGGACTGGGGCGGCAGGAAGAGGCCGTCGAGCACGAACTCGGTGGGGTTGTGGAAGACCCGGGCCATGTTCACGTACTCGCCGGTGGTGATGTCATCGGGCATCACCACCTCGATCTTCACCCGCTTGGGCTTGGGCTTCTGCGGGGTCGGGTCGTCGGGGGTCTCGTCGTCGGCCATCGGATCCTCGGGGGCGGGGGGGAGGGCGGCTGTTCAGGAGGCGCTGCGGATGCGGCGGACGGCCGTGGCCCAGCTCGCGCGTGCGGTGGAGC
>CAZEHU010000081.1:0-3418 GCA_964511605.1 uncultured Myxococcales bacterium | reverse complement strand
TCCGGCCCGAAGGTGGCGTCGGCGCGCAGGCGCTCGCCGACCTCCTCGGTGCTCCTCCAAGAGGGGGTGGCCAGGCCGGCCATGAGGCCGGAGCCGAGGGCGGTCGTCTCGAGGATCGCGGAGCGCACCACGGAGGAGCCCAGGTAGTCCGCCTGGAGCTGCATCAGCAGGTTGTTGGCGGCGGCGCCGCCGTCGGTGCGGAGGCCCGCGAGGTCGCGGCCGCTGTCGGTGCTCATCGCCTCCACCACGTCCGCCACCTGGTGGGCGATGCCCTCGAGGGTGGCGCGGGCGAGGTGGCCGCGGCCGCTGCCGCGCGTCAGGCCGAGGACGGCGCCCCGTGCCTCCGGATCCCAGTAGGGGGCCCCGAGTCCGGCGAAGGCCGGGACGACATTGACGCCGCCGCTATCCTCGACGCTGCGTGCCAGGGCCTCCACCTCGGGGGCGGCCTCGATGATCTTCAGCTCGTCGCGCAGCCACTGGACCGCGGCGCCGGCGATGAAGACCGAGCCCTCGAGGGCGTAGACGGTAGGCCCGTCGCCGAGCCGCCAGGCGACGGTCGTCAAGAGGCCGCTCTCGCTGAGCGGGGCCTCGGCGCCGGTATTCATCAGCACGAAGGCTCCCGTTCCGTACGTCGACTTTGCCATGCCGGGCGCGTAGCAGGCCTGCCCGAAGAGGGCGGCCTGTTGATCCCCGGCGACGCCGGCGATGGGGATGCCGTCGGGGAGCACCGAGAGGCCGCGGGTCTCGCCGAGGACCTCCGACGAGCTGCGGATCGAGGGCAGCACCTCCATCGGTACGCCGAAGAGCTCAGCGAGGCCGGCGTCCCAGCGCACCTCGCGCAGATCCATGAGGAGCGTACGGGAGGCGTTCGTGACGTCGGTCGCGTGCACCTCGCCTCCGCTCAGGCGCCAGAGGAGGTAGGTGTCGATGGTGCCGAAGGCCAGCTCCCCGCGGCCGGCGCGCTCCCGGGCGCCGTCGACGTGATCCAGGGTCCAGGCTGCCTTGGTGCCGGAGAAGTAGGGGTCCAGCACGAGGCCGGTGCGCCGGCGCACGTCGTCCTGGTGGCCGGCGGCGCGGAGGGCCTGGCAGCGCTCGGTGGTGCGGCGGCACTGCCAGACGATAGCGTTGTGGATCGGCTCCCCGCTCGCTCGATCCCAGAGGAGCGAGGTCTCGCGCTGGTTGGTGATGCCGATGGCGCGGACGTCGCGGCCGCTGGCCGGCGAGAGCTCGAGGGCCTTGCCCACCGCGGTGAGCACGCTCTCCCAGATGTCCGCCGGGTCGTGCTCCACCCAGCCGGGCTGTGGGTAGAGCTGGCGGAACTCCGCGTAGCCGCGCCCCACCACCTCGAGCTCGTGGCTCAGCACCAGGGCCGTCGAGCCCGTGGTGCCCTGGTCGATGCAAAGGATCACGCCATCCGCCATCTCGCTCGCCTCCGGACCGGGGGGCCCGGAGCCTTCCGCGCGCGCCCCGCGGCTGTCAACGGCGGCAGCGCCGATTGTAGGGGGCCCCCGGGGGATCACGTGGCGACCCCGCGGTTGACACGAGGGCCGCGGAAGGGCGCCAATCGCCCCGGCACCTGGACTCGTGCCACATATGGCAATCGCCCGAGGGAGGTCTCCATGCCCGCCACCGAGGCCCACTGCACCGTCTGCGGTACCAGCTTCACCGCTCGCTTCAGCTACCAGCGCCAGCAGACCTCCGCCGGCGAGGCGTACTACTGCTCGCAGAGCTGCCACGAGCAGGCGCTATTCGGGCAGACCAAGAAGAGCTGCTCGGTCTGCTCGAGCGCCTTCGAGCTGAGGTACGCCTACCAGCAGGCCATCGTGGGGCGAGAGCAGGTCTACTACTGCTCCCTCGACTGCCGCGAGCGCCCGGTCAAGGCCGAGAACCGCAAGCGCCGCGGGGCCCACCGCATCGCGATCATGAACCAGAAGGGGGGCACCGGGAAGACGACGACCACCGTGAGCCTGGCCCACGGGCTCGCGCGAGCGGGCAAGCGCACCCTCATCGTGGACATGGACTCCCAGGGCAACGTGGGGGTCTGCCTGGGCGGCGAGGGGGGCCGAAACCTGTACCACGTGATGGTGGACAACGCGGCGCCCGAGGCGACCATCGTCTCCGTCCGCGAAAACCTGGACCTGCTTCCCTCCGACAGCCTGCTGGCCAAGGTGGAGGTCCACCTCGCCCACCTCGAGAGCCCCCACAAGGTGCTCTCGAGCCGCTTCGCCGAGCTGGAGGACTACGACTACATCATCCTCGACTGCGGCCCGAGCCTGAGCCTGCTCAACCAGAACGCCCTGTACTTCGCGGAGCACGTGCTGATCCCCGTCTCCTGCGACTACCTGAGCCTCGTGGGCGTCAAGCAGATCCTGCGCACGCTGAAGACCGTGCAGGCCGACCTCCGACATCCGATCACCGTCATGGGGGTGCTGCCCACCTTCTTCGATACACGGAACCGCATCTCCCACGAGGTGATGAAGACGCTCCGGCGCTACTTCAAGGATCGGGTGCTCGAGCCGATCCGGGTCAACGCCCGCCTCAAAGAGGCCCCCTCCAAGCAGCTCTCGATCTTCGAGTATGCCCCCCGCTCCCGCGGCGCCCAGGACTACGGCCGCCTCGTCGAGCTGGTGCAGGAGAGGCTGAGCGAAGCGAGGACCCAGGTGGGCAGCCTGGGCACGGCGACCCCCTTCTCGCCGGACGCCCCGCCGGCGGCCTGATAGGCTCGAGCCCCTGACCCGGCCCGCCCGACGAGCGCTTTGAGCAGGGAGCTCGGTCCATGAGCTCGCAGAGCGGCGTCCACATCGTCCTGGTGACGCCGCAGATCCCCCAGAATACAGGGAACATCGCCCGCCTCTCGGTGGCTACCGGCTCCCACCTCCACCTGGTGGGCGAGCTGGGCTTCTCCCTGGACGACCGCTACCTAAAGCGCGCCGGCCTCGACTACTGGCCCGAGGTTCGCCTGCACCGCCACGACACCCTCGAGGCCTGCCTCGAGCCCGCGGTCCCCGAGGCGATCGCCCTGTATTCCGCTCGCTCCTCTCGACCCTACACCGAGTTCCGCCCGGCCCCGGACCTCGAGCCCTGGCTC
Organism: uncultured Myxococcales bacterium; assembly: GCA_964511605.1. Lineage (GTDB taxonomy): Bacteria > Myxococcota_A > UBA9042 > PHBI01 > JACKFB01 > CAZEHU01. The sequence goes on along the minus strand of CAZEHU010000081.1, from coordinate 330 downwards.
GTCTTCGGCCGCGAGGCGGACGGCCTGCCCCCTGCCCTCCTCGCCACCCACGCCGGCCGCGCCTTCCGCATCCCCACGACCGACGGACTGCGCAGCCTCAACCTGGCCAACGCAGTGGCCGTGGCGACCTTCGAGGTGCTGCGGCAGCGCGGGTTTCCGCAGGCTTCGGGCTGAGCGACAGGGGCCGGGTCGGCCTGTCCGCTGACGGCTGTATGTACGCTGGTGCATACTCTGATGCCTCAGTGAGGCGAGCGTGGACGAAGGGTACGTCTGGAAGGGCGCGATCCCGGAAAGGGGCCACGCCCGGCGATTCGGGGCTCGAGTCCTCCC
>CAZEHU010000080.1:0-8915 GCA_964511605.1 uncultured Myxococcales bacterium | reverse complement strand
ATCATCTCCGGGGGCAAGGGCACCGCCTCCGAGAAGGTCCGAGCCCTCGAGGCCGCCGGTGTCGCGGTCTCTCCGAACCCGTCCGAGATGGGCACGACGCTCCAGTCGCTGATGTCCTGAGCGCGCCGCGGGCTCAGGCCCGCCGCACCACTCCCTCCCACGCCTTGAACCCAAGGAGCCAGCCCATGGCCACCGAGCGTACCTTCGCTATCATCAAGCCCGACGCCGTCGCCGCGAAGAACGCGGGCCGCATCATCAGCATGATCGAGGACTCCGGGCTCGACATCGTCTGCATGAAGAAGACCCGCCTCAGCGCGCCCCAAGCCGCGGGCTTCTACGCCGTGCACGCCGAGCGCCCCTTCTTCGGAGAGCTGGTGGAGTTCATGACCTCCGGCCCCATCGTCGCGCTCATCCTCGAGGGTCAGGGGGCGATCAAGCGCTGGCGGGACCTGATGGGTCCCACCGACGCTACCCAGGCGGGCCCCGACACCGTGCGTGGCCGCTACGGCTCGAACATCCAGAACAACGCGAGCCACGGCTCCGACGCCCCGGAGACCGCGGCCTTCGAGACGAGCTTCTTCTTCAGCTGCTTCGAGCGGCTGTAGAGGGAGCGTCCCCCCCGCCACGATGAGCGCGGCCGCGCCGGACCTGAAGAGCCTCCCGCGGGAGGCCCTCCGGCAGGCGCTCGGAGAGCGCTTCGGCGAGAAGACCTTCCGCGGCGATCAGCTCTTCCAGTGGCTGCACGGACGCGGGCTGCGCTCCTACGAGGGCATGACCAGCCTCTCGAAGGGGCTGCGGGCCCGCCTCGAGGCCGGGGCCCCCCTCGGAGGCCTTGAGCTCCTCGAGGTGAAGGTCGCCCGGGACGGCACCCGCAAGATCCTCTGCGGCACCGGGGATGGCCACCGCATCGAGACGGTGGTGATCCCGATGAACGATGGGAAGATCACCCAGTGCGTCTCGAGCCAGGTGGGCTGTCGCATCGGCTGCGACTTCTGCCTGACGGCACGGATGCCGGTGCGCCGGAACCTGAGCGCCGCCGAGATCGTCGATCAGGTGCTCTGGGCCCGTGAGGTGATGGAGGAGGGCCAGAGGGTCTCGAACCTCGTGTACATGGGCATGGGCGAGCCCCTGGACAACTACGACGCTGTCGTGGCTTCGATCCGCATCCTGATGGACGATCTCGGCCAGAACTTCGCCGGCCGGCGCATCACCGTCTCCACGAGCGGCGTGGCCAAGCGTATCGGCGACCTCGGTCGCGACGTCCCGGTGAACCTGGCGCTCAGCCTGAACGCCAGCCACGATCCCCAGCGCACCCGCCTCATCCCTATCAACCGGAAGTGGGACATAGGGACGCTGCTGGAGGCCCTCGAGGCCTTCCCGCTGCCGCCTCGTCGCCGCATCACGGTCGAGTACGTGATGTTGGCGGGCGAGAACGACTCGGACGAGGACGCCCGCCGCCTCGTCCGCCTGCTCGCCTCCCAGCGCACCCGCCTCAAGCTGAACCTCATCCCCTTCAACCCCTGGCCCGGGGCGCCCTACCGCCGCCCCTCGGAGGCGCGCGTGGACGCCTTCGGAAGGCACCTGAGGGATGCGCGGTTCCATGTGACCGTGAGGTACTCGAAGGGCGAGGACATCGGCGCAGCCTGCGGGCAGCTCGACGGGGAGGGTGAGCAGTCGTGAGCGGAGGGGACAGAGAGCCGGAGGTGATCTCGGACGATCGCGCTCGGCTGGCGCTCCTGGACGCCATCGGTGGTCTTGGCGGCCAGCGCTTCACGGGCGCCGAGGCCGTGGCCCGCTCCGGGCTGCCACCCGATGAGGTCGACCGCCACCTGAGGCAGCTCGTCCTCGCGTACGAGAGCGAGCTGGAGGTGACCGAGGAGGGCGAGCTCCTCTATCGCTTCGATCCCTCCTTGTCCGGCCGCGAGGACGTGGTGCGCGCGGATCGCTCGCGCCGCCGGAGGGCCGCGCTCTGGTCCGCGTTCAAGACCTTCTTCAAAGCGTGGACCGTGGTGATGATCATCGCGTACGCGATCATCTACACCCTCATCGCTATCGCTTTCCTGGTCGCGGTGTCGAGCCAATCGAAGGGCGGCTCCCGCCGTCGCTCCTCGAGCCTGCCCAAGTTCTTCATCCTCGGCCGCCTCCTCGACGGTGGGCTCCTTGGGCGGAGGAGCCGGCGCCGGCGCCGGCGCTGGGTCCGCGAGCTCGATCGCGAGGTCCGCGATGGGCGGGACCCCTACGTGCTCTCGCGGCAGGCGGAGGCGAAGGCAGAGGCCGACGAGGACAAGCCCGGACTCATCGAGCGGACCTGGTTCTTCCTCTTCGGGGTGGAGGGTCTCGAGCGCACCCCCCTGGAGCTCGAGAAGGAGATCCTGACCTATCTCCGAGCGCGCAAGGGCCTCATCACGAACGCGGACATCGTCGCCCTCGCTGGGGTCGACTACGACGAGGCCGATCGCATCGGGACTCGCCTCGTGGCGACCTACGGGGGCGAGATGGACCTCACCGACGAGGGGGTGGCGATCTACCGCTTCCCGGATCTCACGGTCAAGGCCCACCCCCTCGTCGAGGAGCAGGAGCCGCGCATGGCCTACGCCTGGCAGCTCGTGGTCGAGGAGGAGCGCTACCGCCGCCACCCCACCTGGCTGATGCCGGGCCTGAACGCGTTCAACCTCGTGCTCTGCTGGCTGAGCTTCACCACCTTCCTCCCCTACTTCGGCTTCAAGACCCTGCCGGCCCTCCTCGGTCTGGTGGTCCTGCCGGGGATCTTCAGCCTCTCTTTCTTCGCTCTCGGCCTCGTCCGCTTCCTCGGAGATCGGGCCAAGAAGACCTGGCGCACGCGCCGGAACCTCCGCATGAGCCTGTACCGCCTGCTCTTCGAGCGCCGGCGCGCCGTCACGCTGCCAGGGGATGTCCAGGCGATCTCGGCGGCTGGCCTCGGCGACTGGCGACAAGAGGAGATCGAGGCCCACCTCCCGGCCATCGCGGAGGCCCTGCGCGGGGAGGTGGAGGGCGGCGAGGGTGAGCGCAGGCTCAACGTCCGGCGGCTGTTCAGGGAGCTGGAGGTGGTCGAGGCTCTGCGGGCCCGCACCGACAGCTCCGCCCCTGTGGGCGCGGTGATCTTTGCGTCCCACGGGGCCCTGGGCGACGGGGACCCGCTCGCGGCCGCCATCGAGGCCCTCGAGCCAGGGGTCGAAGAGGTCTCCGAGTCCCTTGAATCGTCCGAGGCGGAACGCTAGACCCCGATCATGGCTCGACCCCTGATGAGCGCCGAGAGCGCGCACCGCATCGCCGAGGCCCTCTCCTCCCGGCACGGCCGTGGCCTCAGCGCCTCCGATGGGGAGCGCTTCGAGGTCACCGCGCGCATGGAGGGCGAGACGATCATCGCCCGGGTCGTGCTCGGCCGCCCGGACCGCACCTTCCGCTACGAGATGGAGTGCGCGCGCACCCTCGAGGAGGGGGCATTCACCTTGAACGCCTCCGATACCCTCGACCTCTGCCTCGACTTCCTCGACTGGTACCTCGGTGAGTACTTCCGCGAGGGTCGCGAGCTCCTCCTGCCCCTCGACTGGCAGCCTCACCGCTTCGGAGAGTTCGAGGTGCTGGCCCGCGGCGACGTCCGCAACCCGCTCCTCGAGGACGCAGCGGATGCCTGGCTGCGCGGCGAGAAGGTGGCGGTGCCCGAGGACAGCCGACGGCGGCGCTCCTGAGGGCCCAGGCGGGCGGGCCTCTCAGAGCACGCCGCTCCGAGAGTCCCGCGGCCACGCCTTCCAGTCCGGCGCCGTCTCTCGCTCCCAGCGGGCGGCCTCGCGGCTCAGGAGCTCTGCGAGGGCGGCAGCCTCGACGCCCCGATCGGCGGCCTCGAGGTGATGGGCCATCATCGCGGCGTCCTCGAGGTCGCCTCCGGCGCACTCCATCAGCCAGCGGGCGGCCGCCTCGTGGTGGATCTGGCGCGTGGAGACAGGCACCCGCTCGTACAAGGCGCTCCTCAGGCGATCGTGCCGGAAGAGGAACTCGGACTCCGCCGGGAAGCGGCTGGCCGGGGAGGGCTGGATGACCTCCCGATCGACGAGCGCCTCGAGCTCCGCGGTGACAGTGCGCCCCAGGGTGCGCTCGATCTGTCCCACCCAGAAGCGGAGCCCACAGACGGCCGCCACCTCGGCGACCTCGATCGCATCGTCCCCGAGGCTGCGCACCTCGTGGAGCATCACGTCGTCCATGTTCATGCCAGCGAGCTGGGCGGCCCGCTCACCGGTGAAGAGGAGATCCCAGTGGCGCCCGGTCCAGCGGACGTGATCCTCCATCACCAGGTGCCGAGCCAGCTCCTCGATGTACAAGGCATTGCCGCCCGCCTTCACGTAGACGAGATCGAGGAGCACCGCGCTCACCGGGCCCCTCAGGAGGGTCATCAAGAGGTTCTTCACCCCGTTCTCGTCGAAGGGCCTCAAGCGCACGATCCGCTGGAAGGGGAGGGCGAGGGCTCCCGCGTTCCGCGTGAAAGCGAGACAGAAGACCGGCCGATCGGCCAGCCGCTGTGCCAGGACCTGGAGGAGATCGCGGCTGAGGCGATCGAGGTACTGCGCACCCCGGATGACCAACACCACCGGATGGGACTCCGCATACGCGCCGAAGACGCGCGCGACGGCGTCGAACACGTTCCGAGCATGCTCCGGGCCGAAGTGCGCTCGGTCGCCCGTCGGCATCCCCAGGCCGGGGATCGTCGCGATGAGGTGCACGAGCTTGCGGATCTCCGCGCGGGTGGTGGAGTCCGGCTCCACCGTGCCCCGGCGGGTCAAGGCGTGGGTGACGCCGGCCGTGATGCGCGCGCGGGCGACCTCCGCCTCGTCGTGGGTCGAGATGCCGAAGCGATGCTTGAGGACCTCGCAGGCCGCGAGCAGGGGGACCGATCGGTGCAGCGGCCGGCAGCGGGCGAACGCGAAGATGACCAGCTCGGGCAGACCGTCGAGGAAGCGATCCATCTCCGCGAGCAGCTTGCCTTTGCCAAGGCCGGAGTCCCCGCAGACCAGGATGCTCTTGAGCCGGCTGTCGGAGAGCGCCGTCGTGAACGTGGACCGCAGGGTCAGGAGCTCGTCGGCGTGCCCGACGAGCGGCACCCCGACCGACCAGGGACTCAGGGTGACCAGCACGCTCTGGCGATCCCCGGCGTGCAGCACCACCGGAACGCGCGACTCCCGATAGCCCGGCAGCTCTCCGGCGATGATCCAGCTCCCCGGCTCGACCTCGAGGTCGTGGGCCGGAGCCGGGCCCAGCTCGAGGGCCCGGGCGGCCGTCTCCACCCCCGTGGCCCCGAGATCCTCGACGACATCATCGGAGAGCTCGTAGAGCGTGAGCGTCGCGCCGGGCGGGTAGCTGCGGATGGAGAGGCGCGCACCCTCCTCGGCAGCGGAGAGGCGCTCGCCCGAACGCCGCGCCAGATCGCCGTACAAGACCATCGTCGGCGCATCGCCCTGCTCCTGGGCGTCCTTGGCCTTCGCAGCGTACAGCTCGACGAGGCCCCCGAGGGAGCGCCGATGATCGCGGTGGTAGGCGAGGGCTTGGTGGAAGGCGGTGACGGCCTCGGCGAAGGCCCGCGACTCGACGAGCCTCAGGTGCTCGGCCTCCAGGTGCCGGGCCCAGGCCTCGCGGCGATGGGGGAGGGGATCGAAGTGGCTCGCGGCGCGCTCATCCTGACGGACCCGGTCCTGGAGGGCACCCAGGCGATCCCGCACATCGAAGAAGCGGCCCGCGGCGCGCGTGGCGAGCCGCTCCTGATGATCGGCGAGCTGCCGCAGCCGCTCCTCCTCCTTCTTGCCCTCGAGCCAGGCCTCGATGTCGTTCCAGATGGCCATCGCCCCCGGATAGCGATCCTCCCGGCGCATCGACAGGGCCTTCATGCAGATGCGCTCGAGCTCTTCGGCGATCGCTCGATCCGGCGAGCGCCGCCGCGGCGAGGGCACCGAGCGCGTCAGGAGCGCGTCGAGCTGCTCCTCGGTGGTGGTGGTGTCATAAGGCAGGTGGAGCGTCAGGATTTGGTAGAGCATCACCCCCAGCGAGTAGACGTCGCTCCGCGCGTCCACGAGGTGCGTATCGCCCCGGGCCTGCTCGGGCGCCATGTAGTGGGGGGTACCGGCGATGAGGCCCGGCTCCTCCCGAACTCCGGCGAACCAGCCGCGGCCGCTGTCGTCCTCCGGCATCACCCTCGCGATGCCCCAGTCCATGATCTGGACCTCGCCGTACTCTCCGATCAGCACGTTGTCCGGCTTCAGATCCCGATGGATCACCCCCCGGGCGTGGGCGTACTCGACCGCCATGCAGATGCCGCGGAAGTACTGGAGGAGCCGGGTCAGGCTGTAGCTGTCCACCGCGAACTCGTTGCCGGAGCGGAGCTGGGCCAGGACGTCCTTCAGGCTGAGGTCCCCGACCAGCTTCATCGTGTAGTACACGCGCCCGTCGCCCAGCACCCCGGCATCGTGCACGGGCACGATGTGGGGGTGCTCGAGCTGGCCGGTCAGGCGAGCCTCGAAGAGGAGGGCGCGGATGTGGCCGGGGTCCCGCTCGGAGTCGTGGCGGAGCATCTTGAGGGCCACGGTGCGACCGAGATCCCGATCCCGCGCGGCCACCACACGCCCCATGCCCCCCTCGCCGAGCACGTCCCCCAGCAGGTACTTCCCCTCCGGTACGGCGGCGTGGGTATCGAAGGGCCGCTCGCCGGGCAGCGGCGGAAGCTCTACCTGCACATCCACGCCCTGGAGGTGAACGGCGCGCTCCGCGAGCGTGCTCGACACGCCGGAGCTGCTGGCCCGGCGAGTGTGGCCGGTCTTCGGGGCGGTCCGCTTCGCGGCGGGCGCTCGCCGAGCCGCGCCGGCGGCCCCGGAGCCGAGCACGTTGGTCTGCCCGTCGCGCCCGCGTCCCTTGTCCGAGACCGGCTTGTCGTGGACCGAGCCCGCGCCTCGCCGCACGGCGGTGATGCCAGCGCCCTTCTTGTCCGGCGCGTCCTCGTCGCGGGACCCCATGGCCCGATGCTACATCAGGTGCTCTCGGGCAGGTGACCCGCGGGCAGGTGAGCCGGCCCCGGCAGGGTCGGACCGAGGGGCTCGGGATCGCCGGTCCAGCCGTGGCCCACCCGCTTCGACCAGCGCTGGCAGAAGGCCTCGAAGGTCGCGTCGATGACCGCTGGCGAGTGCCAGGCCTTGTGCACATCGAACCAGGCCTCCCGATCGGTGGACAGGGCCTTGGCCGTGAAGCCGCAGGTGCCACAGAAGAAGACGACGCCTCCCACGGCCCGCGAGGTGGTGAGGTAGATCACCTCCCGCTCCATGTCCTCCGAGGCGCAGCGGGGGCAGCGGCCGTCGTGGGCGTGATCGGTGCCGAACTCGGCGCTCATAGGGGGCCTCCAGGGGGAGCCGAGGGGGCACGCTGCCAAGGGGCCACGGCGCCCGTCAAGGGGATAGGGTCCAGAGACTCGCGGGATCAGACCGCCGGATCAGGCGATCGACAGGCCTGGGGCCGGGAAGTCCGCGCACAGCTCCTCCACCTCGGAGGCGATGGTAGCGAGCGTCGCCTCATCCTCGGGGCTCCTGGCCACGCGGGCCATCCAGCGAGCGATCGCCTGCATCTGAGCCGCCCCGAAGCCGCGGCTCGTGACCGCCGCGGAGCCGAGGCGCAGCCCGCTGGGATCCATCGGAGGCCGCGGATCGAAGGGGATGTTGTTGTAGTTGGCCACCAGGCCCGCACGGGCCATGGCCTTCGCGAGGGGCTTGCCGGTGCTGCCGAGGGGCGTGACGTCCACCAGCACCAGGTGGTTGTCCGTGCCCCCGCTGATCACGCCGAAGCCCTCGGAGCCGAGCGCCTCGGCGAGCGCGCGCGCGTTGGCCACGACCTGGTGGGCGTAGCTGCGGAAGGCGTCGGAGTCGGCCTCTCGGAGGGCGACGGCGATCGCGGCGGTGGTGTGGTTGTGGGGGCCGCCCTGCAGCCCTGGGAAGACGGCGCGGTTGATCGCCTTCCGGTGCACCTTCTTGCACAGGAGCATGCCACCACGCGGCCCCCTCAGGGTCTTGTGGGTCGTGGTCGAGACCACGTCCGCCACCGGGACCGGGCTCGGGTGGGCCCCCCCGGCCACGAGGCCGGCGATGTGCGCCATGTCGGCGAGCAGGAGGGCGCCCACCTCGTCGGCGATAGCTCCGAAGCGCTCGAAGTCGATGATGCGCGGATAGGCCGTAGCGCCGCAGACGATGATCTTGGGACGATGCTCCCGCGCGAGGGCGGCCACCTCGTCGAAGTCGATGAGGCCGTCCTCCCGGCGCACCCCGTACTGCACGGCATTCCAGAACCGGCCGGTGGCGCTCACCTTCCAGCCGTGGGTCAGGTGCCCGCCGGCGGGCAGGGCCATGCCGAGGATCGTATCGCCGGGCTCGAGCAGGCCCGTGTAGACCGCCAGGTTCGCCGGGCTGCCCGAGTAGGGCTGCACGTTCGCGTGCTCGGCGCCGAACAGGGCCTTGGCCCGCCGGATCGCCAGGCGCTCGATCTGGTCGATGTGCTCCTGGCCCTCGTAGTAGCGGCGGCCGGAGTAGCCCTCGCTGTACTTGTTGGTCAGGGCGGAGCCGGTGGCCTCGCAGACCGCGCGGCTCGCGTAGTTCTCGGAGGCGATGAGGCGGACCTGATCCCGCTGGCGCGCGGTCTCGGCCTCGATGAGGGCGTGGATCTCGGGATCGACCTGCCCGAGGGAGGCATCGCTCATCGTCTCTTCTCCTTGGTGCGAGCCTTGCGCTCACGCTTGGGGGCCCCATCGCCCAGGATCTGACGGACCTCGGCGCGGAGGGCCTCGAAGCGGGGCTCGGCCCCGTCGGCGAAGGCCCGATAGTGGGGACGCGCCGCCTCGAGCCCACGCGAGGCGTGGAGCAAGCGACCGAGGTTGT
>CAZEHU010000079.1:0-8966 GCA_964511605.1 uncultured Myxococcales bacterium | reverse complement strand
CCGCCACGGTCGTGGCCGAAGGTCGTATTGAAACCAACGTACATGGCGCGGACCTTCAGGGCGTCCCAGAGCACCTCCTGCACGAACTCGCCCGCGCTGAGCTCCGCGAGGTCGTGGTCGAAGGGCAGCACCAGCGCGTAGTCGATGCTCAGGTCCCAGAGGCAGCGCAGCCGCTCCCGGAGGCTCATCACGTGGACGAAGGGCTCCTCGGGCCGCAGGAGCTGGCGCGGGTGCGGCCAGAAGGTGATGACCATCGTCGGCGCCTCGAGGCGCGCGGCCTCCTCCTGGAGGCGCGCCAGGATCGCCCGATGCCCCCGATGGACCCCGTCGAAGTTGCCCAGCGTAGCGACGGGCTCGAGGGGCTCTGCGGGCAGGGCGTCCAGGCCGTGGAAGAACTCCATGGCGCGCGAGCCTACGCCCGCGCGCCGCGCTGGTCGAGGAGGGCCGAGAGCTCCGCCTCGCGCCCCTCGTGGCACTTCTTGAACTTCTTGCCGGAGCCGCAGGGGCAGGGGCTGTTGCGCCCCACCTTCTGGATCTTCCGCTCGAAGGTGCCGCCGTGGTGCATGACCCGCTGGATGGGCCCGCCGCTCTGGCCCTTCGCTTTGCGGCCCTCGCCAGGCAGGGTGCCGCGACCGCCGCCGCGCTCGAGGAGCTCCTTCTCCTCGGCCAGGCGCCGGGCCCGGATGGCGGCGATCTCCGCTTCGCTCGGCCCCTTGGCGCGGAAGAGCACCTCGGTGATGTTCTCTTTGATCTTCTCGAACATCTGCTCGAAGAGCTCGTAGCCCTCCTTCTTGTATACCAGCTTGGGGTCCTTCTGCCCGTAGGCCTCGAGGCCGATGCCTTCGCGCAGGGACTCCATGATCTTCAGGTGATGCTTCCAGAGCTTGTCGATGGCGCGCATGTACTGCTCGCGCTCCATCACGCGCCAGCGCTCGCGGGCCACGTCCTCGGTGATGGGGTTCGCGGCGGCCTCCTGGGCTCGGAGGAGCTGGGAGATCACCTCCCCCTCCCGCGTCTCGTAGCCCTCGAGCACCTGCTGGTTCAGGGTCTCGCGCACGGTCTTGAAGTCGAGCAGCCCCCCGAGGTCCAGGCTCGTGTGCACCGTGAAGTGCGTCTTCATGGCGTTCTGGAGCGCGTCGAAGTCCCAGTCCTCGGCGTGCGAGCCCTCCGGCAGGTGATCGTCGCAGACCATGTAGACCACGTCCTCGATGGCCTCGCGCACCTTCTCGTGGACCTGGCTGCCGAGCATCACCTCGTCGCGCAGGCCGTAGACCGCCTTGCGCTGGAGGTTCATCACATCGTCGTACTCCAGCACATTCTTGCGGATGTCGAAGTTCCGCCCCTCGATCTTGCGCTGGGCATTCTCCACCGCCTTGGAGACCCAGGGATGCTCGATGGGCTCGCCATCGGGCATCTTCAGGGTCTCCATGATCTTCTTGATGCGATCGGAGCCGAAGATGCGCATCAGCTCGTCGTCGAGGCTCAAGAAGAACAGGCTGCGTCCTGGATCGCCCTGGCGACCAGCGCGGCCGCGGAGCTGGTTGTCGATGCGCCGGCTCTCGTGGCGCTCGGTGCCGATGATGAAGAGGCCGCCGTTGGACAGGACCTCCTGCTTCTCGGCCGCGCACTGCTCCTGGTAGCGCTTCAAGACCTCCGGGAATTCGGAGGCGTCCTCGGAGATCTCCATGCGCGCGAGGCCCTCCGGGTTGCCGCCCAGCACGATGTCGGTACCGCGGCCCGCCATATTGGTGGCGATGGTCACCCAGCCGGCGCGTCCGGCCTGGGCCACGATGTCCGCCTCCATCTCGTGGTACTTCGCGTTGAGCACGTGGTGGGGCACATCGAACTTGTGGAGCTGGCTCGAGAGGTAGTCGGACTTCTCCACCGAGGTGGTGCCGACGAGCACGGGCTGGCCGATGCTGTTGGCGTGCACGATCTCCTGGCAGACCGCTTCCCACTTCTCCGCTTCGTTCTTGTAGACGAGATCCTCGTCGTCCTGGCGGATGATGGGCTCGTTGGTGGGAATCACGACGCACTCGAGCTCGTAGATCTCGGCGAACTCGGTGGCCTCTGTATCCGCCGTACCGGTCATGCCCGAGAGCTTGTCGTACATGCGGAAGAAGTTCTGGAACGTGACCGTCGCGAGGGTCTCGTTCTCCTGCTCGATGCGCACACCCTCCTTCGCCTCCACCGCCTGGTGCAGGCCGTCGGACCAGCGCCGCCCGGGCATCTTGCGGCCGGTGAACTCGTCGACGATGATGACCTTGCTGTCTTCGACCACGTAGCGCTCGTCCCTCTTGAAGAGGGTGTGGGCCTTGAGCGCCTGGTGGACGTGGTGGAGGATCTCGATGTTCTCCACCACGTAGAGGTTGTCGATCTTGAGCCGATCCTCGACCCGGTCGACGCCGGCGTCGGTGAGGGTCACCGAGTGGCTCTTCTCGTCGACGAGGAAGTCCTGCTCGCGCTTGAGGAAGGGGATGACCGCGTTGATGCGGTAGTACCAATCGCTCGACTTCTCGGCGGGGCCCGAGATGATCAGGGGCGTCCGGGCCTCGTCGATGAGGATCGAGTCCACCTCGTCGACGATGCCGAAGTTCAGCCCGCGCTGCTGCACACGCCGATCGAGGCTGAACTTCATGTTATCGCGCAGGTAGTCGAAGCCGAACTCGTTGTTGGTCCCGTAGGTGATGTCCGAGCCGTAGGCCTGCTGGCGCGCCGAGTTGGGCATGTCGTGGACGATGATGCCGGTCGACAGCCCCAGCCAGTGGTAGACTTGGCCCATCCACTCCGCGTCGCGGCTGGCGAGGTAGTCGTTGACCGTCACCAGGTGCGCGCCCTTGCCGCTCAGCGCATTCAGGTACATCGGCAGGGTTGCGGTGAGGGTCTTGCCCTCGCCGGTCTTCATCTCCGCGACCTTGCCCTGGTGCATGACGATGCCGCCCACGAGCTGGACGTCATAGGGGCGCATGCCCAGGACGCGCTTGGACGCCTCGCGAACGACCGAGAAGGCCGAGGGCAAGAGATCGTCGAGGGAGGCGCCGTTGTCGATCTTCTGGCGGAACTCGTCGGTCTTGCCCTTCAGCTTCTCGTCCGACCACCCGGTGGTCTTGGACTCGAGCTGGTTGATGTGATCGACGAGGGGCTGGAGCTTCTTGATCTGGCGCTCGTGGGAGGAGCCCACGAACTTCTTGATGATGCCACCGAACATGGTGGACCTCCGGGGGTTGGCTTGGGGGGTGAGGAGAGCGCTGGGATCAGCCGATCTCCACCCCCGGCGGCCCCGTGGCCCAGTGCCCCTCGATGCCCGTGATGGCCGGCAGGCCCGCGGCCTGCTGGATGATGCTGGGACCGGTGGCCCGCACCCGCACCCCCGGCGCCCGCTGGACCTGCGCCCGGCGGGCGGCCTGCACGGGGCTCTTGCCCGTCTCGACCACTCCGGAGTGCGCGGTCCACGTCGTGATCGGCAGCATGCGCGCCGCCGAAGGCAGGACCGGACCCGCCGCGCCGAGCACGACGATGGAGAGCGCCGCGGCCAGCAAGCCCCGGCGCCCCACCAACAAACGAATCCGGCGTCCGGGCGGCGTCACGGCGCGCACCCTACGCACGGGGTGGCCGGAGGGGAAGGGAGAGGTTCGATCGGCGAGCGGGCCAGGGGCTTGGCGGCGTCCCCACCGGCCGATCGAGCCCGGGTTGCGTCGTCCCGTCCTTGACATCTCGACCGCCTCCGCTCTACCGGAGACCCACCACCTTGGGAGACCCCGATCATGGGAGAGACGATGAAGCTCTCGCTGGAGCTGAGGGCGCGCCTCGCCGGCCGCTCCGAGCCCCTCTGCGCATTGGACCTGCTGGGAGGGGCGGGCTGGGACGAGCCTTGCCCCTCCCTGGGCCTCCCGGTGCCTGGCCTGCCCTCCCCCCACGCCCACAAGCGGCGCTGAGGGGAGCACGGGATCTCTAGCGGTGGCCCGCTTCCTGTACCTCGGCCGCTTCCTGTACCCCGCGATCGGCGGGGGCGCCAAGAGCATGCTGCCGGTGCTCCGCCACCTCGTGGCCCGCGGCCACGAGGTCGTCTCGGTCAACGGCGGGCCGGAGCTCGGGCTCCCCCCGGGCGAGCTACGACAGGTCGGCCAGGACGGCTTCCAGGCCTTCCTGGCGGCGGACGTGGAGGCCCTCGCTGATCGAGTGCTCGACGACCTCCGGCCCGACGTGGTGCTCACCCAGGGCTGGGGCTCGAGGGAGGCGATCCGCCAGGCGCGCGCTCACCCCTCGGCGCCCCGGCTCGCCCTCTTCCTCATCGACCTGATCCAGCTCGGCCCCCAGCCCGGGGTGCCCGAGGGGGCCATCGACTACGAGGCCAACCACGCCACCTACCACCACGCGGATCTCGTCATCGCCAACAGCCACTTCACCCGCACGCGCGCGGCAGAGCTCGCCGGGCTCGGCAGCCAGGTGGTCTACCCCATCGTCGAGCCGGAGGGCTGCGTGGCCCCGCCTCCCTTCCCCGGCGTGCGGCCCCCCGAGCGTACCCACCTCACCCTCGCCGCCGCCACCAGGGGCAAGGGCTTGCCCCACCTCCTCGCCGCCGCCCCGGCCCTCCGGAAGCGCGGCCACCGGATCCAGGTCTGCGGGCAGGCCGACCCCGAGCGGGATCCGCTCCTGGCCCAGGCCCTCGCCGAGGCCGCGGAGGCCGGCCACCTCGAGGCCCTCGGCCGCGTCTCCGACATGCGCCCGGTCTACGCTCGCACGCGCTGCCTCCTCCAGCTCTCCACCCTCGAGGAGGCCTTCGGGCGCACGGTCGTGGAGGCCCAGCTCAACGGTCTCCCCGTGGTCGCTCGCGAGCGCGGCGCGCTGTCCGAGGTGGTGGGCGCGGGCGGGGTCCTCCTACCCGAGGACGCTCCGCCCGAGGCGCTCCCCGACGCGGTCGACGAGGCCCTCACCCTCTCCCCCGCCCTCTGCCGCCAGAACGCCCGCCGCTTCGACCCGCGGCTCCAGCTCGCCCGCCTCGAGGGCCTGCTCAGAGGCCTGATCACGTAGGCACGCTCTACCAGATCGCCGGCACGCCCCCCCACGCGCGAATCGTCCGATCCGAGGTCACCAGGGTGAGGTCATGGACGAGCGCCGTGGCAATGATGAAGCGGTCGGCGGGGTCCTGGTGGTGGTCGAAGCCCTCCAGGAGGCGGCTCTGGATCGCGATCTCGTGGGTCAGAGGGAGGGGCCGCGCGGGCACGAACCTCCGTAGCCTGGCGAGGTAGGAGACGGGATCCGGCCGCATCTCAACGCGGGCCCGCTGTCCCAACATCATGGCCTCCCACGTGCTGACGGGAGACACCCAGAGCTCCTCGGCATGTTCCATGGAGCTCATCGCCGCCACGCTCAGCCTCTCGGGCTTGCTGTAGACCCAGAGCCATGTGTGGGTGTCGAGGAGCAGCCTCAAGGTCCGCCGTCTTCGCCGCGAAGCCGCGCTTCGGACTCGGCCAGCGCCTCCTCCCAATCATCGAGGCTACCCTGCTCCCACTCCTCGACCGTGAGCACAGGCTCGCTGAGGTCGTCGAGGATCTCGATCCGGCCCCGGCCGGAGCCGATCCAGGACGCGGGATCGGGCAGCGGCGGTGGCCCCACGGTCGCCAGCGGCTTGCCCCGCTTGGTGACGAGGATGGGCTCACCCGTCCTCTCGACCTCGGCGAGGAGGCGCAGGCAGGTCGCCTTGAACTCGCTGATGGAGACCCTGCGGGTTGTCGTGTCCATGAAGCCATCATGACCAGTTCATCTGACCATAGTCAACGTTGGGGAGGGGCGACGCCACGACGTGGCGCTCCGGCCCTCGGAGCTGGCGCCGCCCGCCGCGACTGTCCGTGGGCCGGGGGCGGGAGCTCCGATCTCGAGCGCACTGCCCTCCATGAGCCCCCCTCCGGCGGGGCGGGGATCGGGCCCTTGCGCACCGCACCCAGTCCTTGCGCACTTCGGGCCCGCGGATCCCCGCGCCGCAGGAATCCTGTCGGAGCGGCACGCGTCTTGCGTCGCACGCAGCCATCGCCCCTACGCATCTGGAGAGAGACCATGAGCAGGCGTTCGTCTGGGCGTTGTGTGGGTGCGCGATCGGAGCCGGAGGGCTCAGCGCCGGAGGAGGAAGAGGCAGCGGGGCGGCGGGGAGGTCTGTCCCTCGCGCTCCTGGCGATCGTGGCGCTCGGGGTCCCCGCAGGGGCGGCCTGCGAGGCAGCCGCGCCTGCGGGTGCGGGGGAGGAGGGGCTGGCAGACGCTCCCTCCATCCGCTCCCGTGCGGAGACCTGGGCCGACGCCCAGGATCCTGCCGGCGCGGGGCAGGACGCCTCCCCCACGGCGCCGGGTCCCTGTGAAAGCGAAGCCGAGGGAGCCCTGTGCGAGGACGGGGATCCGTGCACCCTCGACGATCGATGCGAGGGGGGGAGCTGCGTGGGTGGCACCAGCGATCCTCGCGACGCTCAGGGGCCGTGTCGGCCCGGGACCTGCCAGGCCGGGGTCGGCTGCGTGTACGAAGACCCGCCCGACGACGCTCCGTGCAACGTGGCCTGCTTCGCGGAGGCCCGCTGCGAGGCGGGCACCTGCGAGGCGGTGCCGGGGGCGAGCTCGACGGTGGTGATCAACCGCAGCGGGGCCAAGGCGACCGTGTCCGAGGGCTCCCGCGCCTTCGACACCCTCCTGGTCGGCGGCACCGTGATGAGCTTGCTCACCTCCCCCGGCCTCGAGGGCGAAGTGCTACGCATCGGGTTGCACGGGATCGTCCGGGGCGCGGACCTCGGCATCGACCTGGAGGGGCTCGAGGTGGAGTCGGGCGCGACGCTTCGGCAGCGCGACTCGATGAAGCGCCTGGAGGTGCACGTGGGCGCGGATGCACTGGTGCAGGGAGCTGTCGTGTCGTGGGTGAAGTACAACGATGAGCCCTCGACGCTTCCCGACCCGTACGGCGCGAGCCACGGCGGCCGCGGCAGCTCCCCCGGAGGGTGGGCACCGGGCGCCTCGGTCCACGGCCACCTGCTCGACCCCCAGGATACGGGAAAGCTGGGGGCCCGGACCTCCGATACCGCGTCTTCCTCCGGACGGGGCTCCCGGGAAGCTGGCGGCCCCAGACGCGAGTTATGGGGCATCGGATGGGGCGGATCGGCCGTAAGGGAGTGGACCGGAACAACCCGCTCAACGTGCCCCTCGATGGAGGATCTGGTCCCACTCGGCATTCCAAGCTGCGTTCCGCCTCAGGACCAGACGATCCCGAGAGCCAACCCCCGGTGGCGGACCCATCCGGCCGGCTACCTTGTCTTTGGCCAATCCCTTGGACGGGGGAATCGGGCGTCCGGCTCCGCGGCCGACAGTACGAGCCGCACGCCGAGACCCTCGGGCGCCACAGGCAGGGACGCCAGGTGGGCGCTCACGGCAGCGAACGTGGTGCGCCCGGAGGTGTGGCGCGCAGCCTCCAGAGCGCCGCCCTGCACAACCGGGCAGAGGATCACACCTCCCACGACCCGGCGGTTGCGGCTGGATGGATCGACATCCTCGAGGGAGGTTTCAAGAAACTACTTGACGGGACGCATACACCATGTATGCTGCGTCTCCACTTGGCGGGGTTTTCCTGTCCGTCCCTCTCGGGGACACCCCCGTGCGAGGAACCTCTCCTCGTGCGAAGCCAGAGGAATGTCACTCCCGGCCCAAACCCCGACACCTCCCGCTGCTCCCGCGCCATCGGCGCTCCCGCCCCTTCGCCGACCTCGTCCTCCCCTCGGAGCCCTCCCGTGGATGTCCATGACGCGCTTGGCCCTGCTCAGACGCAAGGGCCAAGCACGATCCGCCGTCTGCTGAAGCGCAGCGATGAGGTCGGCACACGCTTCCGGGATGCAGAGGACGAGGCGGCCTTCCGGGAGGAGTGGCGCCAGTCTGCCCGGAGCCCACGTGCCGTGGGCTTCGCCGTCGCTCTGCTGCTCTTCGTGGGATCGGCGGCGCTCGATCGGTGGCTCGCGCCCGAGAGCTGGCGGGCCTTGTGGTGGCTCAAGGGGCTCTCCCTGCCCGTCTTCGGGTTCGTCCTCGTCGCGGTCCTTCACCCTCGCCTCGAGCGATACGCGACCCTCGCGGCTGCCATCGGGACGGTCGTGGGCGGCGCGGTGCTCGTGGCGGCCTGCTTCATCGTCGCGCCGGCCGAGGTCGCCCGGACCCTGAACCCCGCGCCCCTCTTCATCCTCTTCATCTGGGTCTACTCCGTGGCCCACTTTCACCTGCCCACCGCGCTCGGCCTGGGCGGCGCGGTGGTCATCGGCTTCGGGATCGGAGCGGTGCTCGAGGGCATCCTCGCTCCCGGCCGGGTCGACGAGGGCGGCACCCACGCGCTCCTCTTTCAGTGCATGTACCTCGCCGCCGCTAACGTCCTCGGCATCATGGCGGGGTGGCTCCTCGAGCGGAACGCCCGCCGGGAGTTCATAGAGCGCCGGAGCCTGGACCGGCTGGTCGCGAACCTCTTGCCGGAGCGTGTGGTCGAGCGCCTCCACCACGGCGAGGGGGTGATCTGGGACCGCCATGAGTCGGTGACCGTGCTCTTCGCTGATCTGGTGGGCTTCACCCCTCTGGCCGATCGGCTGAGCCCGGAGCGCCTCGTGGGTCTGCTTGACGGGATCTTCGGGCGCTTCGATGGGATCGTGAGCCGCTATGGGCTCGAGAAGATCAAGACCATCGGAGACGCCTACCTGGCCGTGGCGGGCATCGATGGGGGCCCGGACTCCCACGCGGAGCAGGCCGCGCTGGTGGCGCTCGCGATGCGGGGCAGCCTCGTGGAGCTGCGGCAGCGGCACGGGGTCAGCCTGAGCCTCCGGGTGGGGCTGCACACCGGCCCGGTGATCGGCGGCGTCATCGGTCGCCAGCGCGTCCTCTACGACATCTGGGGAGATACGGTGAACACGGCCAGCCGCATGGAGTCCCACGCGGAGGTCGGGCAGATCCAGGTCAGCGCGGAG
>CAZEHU010000078.1:0-8988 GCA_964511605.1 uncultured Myxococcales bacterium | reverse complement strand
TGCACCTCGCTCTGGGGCATCGCGGAGCGTCCTCCCGCGCGGGGGGAGGCCGGGGCCTCCGCCTCCTCCATGCCCGTGTCCAGAGGCGCCGGGGCGTCGCCGACCCCGGCCGGCCGGTGCATGCGCGGCTTCGCGAGGAGGCGCGTGATGTGTCCGTTGGCCAGGCGGATCTGCCGGACCCCGGCGACCGTGACCTGCTCGTGCAGCTTGAGGGCCATGGAGTCCTGGCCCTCGAAGAGCGAGCGGAAGCTGTCTCGCTCGATCACCAGGATGATCGCGTCGCCCTTGGCCCGCACGTCGGCGGAGCGGGGGGCATCGTCGAGGAGGGCGAGCTGGCCCACCATCGCGCCCACGGGCAGCGTAGCGAGCACCTTCTCGCCGCCCTCGAGGTCACGGACGACGTCTACCTCGCCCTCGGCGACGACGAAGCAGGCATGGCCCATGTCGCCCTCGCGGCAGAGCACCTCGCCGTCCCGGAAGAGGCGGGGCGGGGCCGCGAACATGAGGCGCTGGCGCTCCTCGGCGGTCAGTCCCTTCAGGGAGGGAATCGCTGCGAGGTCCAGCTCTCCCTCGTAGGGCGCGCCCTCGGTGGCATCGGGTCGGAGGTTGAACTGATCGGGGGTGATGGGCTTGTGGGCCTCGGCCTCCGCGGTGGCGGCGGCGATGCGGGCGTTGGTCTCTCGCAGGCGGCGGGTGAGCACCTCGGCGAGGCCATCCATCAGCGCGACCGCAAGGGTCGGGGCGTTGGTCTTGAGCGCCCGGAACATGTTCCGGTCGAGCACGTAGACCGTGGACTTCCCGGAGGCCGTCACGGTGGCGGAGCGGGGCGCGGGGTCGAGGCAGCTCATCTCGCCGACCACCTGGCCGACCCCGATGGTGGCCACGTCGACGACCCGTCCGTCCTCCTCCTCGCAGCTCACCGTCAGCGCCCCGTCGGTGACCACGCACATCGAGTCGCCGGTGTCCCCCTGCTTGAACAGGACCTTGCCCTCGGCAAGGGGTCGGGGGCGCATCGCGCCCGCGAGGGCCATGCGCTCCATAGCACCGAGACCGCTGAACAGCGGCGCGGTCTCGAGGACGTCTTCCAGGGTGGCCATCAGGTCATCGAGCCTACCCCGGGTACCAGGGAGCGACAACAGAACCGCCCTTTTCTACACTGGGCTCCGTGCTGCTACCCGACCGTCCTTCCACGCTGGACCTCGCCCGTACAGCGGCGAGCCCGTACCACCTCATCCAGGCGGTGGCGCATGCCTCCGTGGGGGCGGCCATCTTCGCGCAGACCCAGCACGAGGTGGTGCTCGGGCATGCCAGCTCGTGGCTCTGGGTCGCGGGGTGGATCACCACGGCGGGGGTGCTCGCGGCCTTCCTGTGGGTGATCTCCTTCTCGTGGCGTGCGGCGGGAGCGCGGATCCCCCGAAGCGGCCGGTCGGATCGGAGCGCCTGGGGACGGCACCTGGGCATGGTGCTGGGGGCCTGGGTCCTGCTGGAGGTCTCGCTGCGCACCTGGCTGCGGCCCATCGACAAGCTGGCCTGGGTCTTCGGCACCGTCTGGGTCGTCTGCACGCTGGTGGCGGGCGCGGTGGTGCTGGTGTTCGATCGGCGGGACCGGGCGCGGGGCCAGCCGGGACTGGTGGATCGGCGAACCTGGCTGCCGACGATGGGGGTCATGGGCAGCGTGGCGGCCATCGTCTGGGTCTCGATGGTGGGCATCGAGCTGGTCTTCCACTACGCGGCGACGACCTTCTGCCCCTGGGCCGACATCACGGCCCTCCTCCACGGAATGGAGGAGGAGGCGGACGTGATGATCCTCGGCCATGAGGCCTTGCGCCTCGGGGGTATCGCCTGCCTGACCTTCGCCCTGGCGGGGGCCTTCGCCGTGGCCCGCCTGAGGGCCAAAGCGAAGCGGAGCGATCGGGCCACCTGGGGCCGGCGGACGACCCTGGCCTACGCGCTCCTGGTCGCTCTGAGCCCTGCGGTGCTCCTCGGGGCCGGCCCGTGGGAGCGCAAGCTCCTGGTCCACCACGTGCACCCGACGGTGGACGACCTGGCCCTCCTGCTGGCGCCCGACCTTGGGTCCAGCGTGCGTGCGGTGCGGGCGGAGGAGGAGGCCGCGGCCCAGGCCCTCTACCCCGAGCTGGTGGCGGACCCGCTAGGGCCCGACCGAGGTGCTGTGGAGATGAGGAAGCCGCATCGCCACGCACGCAACGTGCTCCTCCTCTTTGTGGACACGCTGCCCAAGCGCCACCTGGAGTGCTTTGGCTACGAGCGGGAGGTGGCCCCGAACCTCTGCCGCCTGGCGGCGGAGTCCACGGTCTTCACCCGCGCGGCCTCGAGCGCGGGGCAGACCGATAACGCCACGGTGGCGCTCTTCTACTCGCTCCTTCCCTTCGTCCACACCGAGAAGCGCCGCATCTACGAGGAGGGACACGGGGGCAGCCCCTGCCACATGGCCTTCGTGGAGGCGGGCTATCGGGTGGGCCTCTTCTCGGCGGACTGGGAGGCGGCAGAGCAGGGATTCGGTCCCGTCTATCCGGAGGAGCTCGACGCCTTCGTGGACGCCCGCAGCCCCTACGAGGACGAAGCGGAGGAGGCGATGATCCGCGAGTTCGCGGGCCGCGACGAGTGGGATCTGGCGGAGCGCTTCAACCGCTGGGTCACCGAAGCCCAGCGCGACGAGCGCCCCTGGATGGCCTACTTCAAGGGCCTCCGCCCCCATGAGCCCTACTACTCCCCGCCGCCGAAGCCCGGCTGGGAGCCGCCCTTCACGCCGGCGGCCGAGGGCTACGGCATGTTCGGCTTCCGCCCCTTCGAGGCCGACCGAGAGCTCCTCCTGAACCGCTACGACAACGCGCTCTACTACGTGGACATCGCCTTCGGGCGGATCATGGACCACCTCGCGGCCATCGGGGCCTGGGAGGAGACCGCGGTGGTCTTCATCGCCGATCACGGCGAGGCCTGGGGCGAGCACGATCTCTTCGGCCATGCGGTCCAGCACTACGAGGAGTTCCTGGACGTTCCCCTCTTCGTTCGGGTCCCCGGCGAAGGCCACGCCCAGGATGACCGCCTGGCGTCCACCATCGACGTGGCGCCGACGATCCTGGACCTCGGCGGCCTGCCACAGGATCCAGACTACCAGGGGCGCTCGCTCCTCCATCCGGACTGGCAACCGCGCGTGCGCATCGCGTTCAGCAACAACACCGCCTGGTTCGCCACCATCCAGGTCGACCTCCACAAGCTCACCTGGAACCCCTGGACCGACGAGCGCTGGCTCTTCGACCTCGAGGCCGATCCCAAGGAGCTGGACAACCTCGCCTGGCGCACCGAGCCCGAGCACGTCCAGCGCCGCGACGCCCTCTCGTTCCTCCTCAAGAGGGTCGCCGCGCGGCAGCTCGACATCGCGGACGAGCTCCGTGCAAGGGCGGCGAGCGCGGCGACTCCTCTCAGGCCATCTGGAGACTGAGACACGCTCGCAATGCTGGTTGGCACAGGTAGGGCTGGCGAGCACGACTCGGCGGCTGCAACTGCGACGGCGGAGGCGTCTGTCCGCTAGGGTCCGGCGCGCGCGGGACGTCTTCCTTCCCGCAGGCCGCCCGTTGCTACCATCCCCGTGATGGTTGCAGCACTCCCCCAGGACTGGCGCCCGACGTTCCTCATGGCCCCGACCCGCCACGAGGCCGACGACGGCACGCGTGCCCGCATGCGCCGGCAGCTCCGTGACATGTGCGTGCGCGCGAATGCCGAGCTTGTCGACCCAGGCAGTGTGGCCGAGAGTGTGTGGCTGCTTGACTTCGTGCTCATGTCGGTCGAGTGGCTCAAGGACCTCGACGAGCACCCGGGGGAGCTCCTGATCGAGGGCTACCACGGGATGACTGACGACGCCCTCCGCGGTGAACTTGGCACCGAGTCGCTCGAACTCCGCCTCTCCTGGCGCCATGTGCAGAAGGCGCTAGATATCTACGGCACGGTGGTGGAGATGAGCCGCAGCGAACTCGAGGACCTGGACCTGGACACGCTCCTGGCCGCACTCGATGCCGAACGTCGCGTCCTTGACGAAGGCGAGAGGGTGTTCGTCGCTGAGCAACGAGTGCTCCTGCGATTGCAGGCGTGCCTCGTGGTGGCGTTCGAGGCAGCGAAGCTCGGTGACGACCAGGGGTTCATCCGATGGGCACGGGAGACTCAGGGGCCCGCCGGCGCGCTGCGGGCGCAGCTCCATGCTCCTCTGCTTGCCCACCAGCGGGCGGCGCGGCTACTCCGCGACGCGCAGACCTCGTGGGACGACTGGGATGAGGCGGACATCGAGGCAGAGCTTGCACCGTGGCCGACACGACGCTGACGGCGACGATTGACACCTCGGTGGTGATCGGGCCGCGGATCGTTGACGGACTGGAGTTCCTCGACGAGCTGTTCGCTGCCGTCCACGTGCCGCACGCGGTGATCCGCGAGCTCGCGGTGCGGCCGGACCACGAGGAGCTCGAGGAGCTGGTCACGCTGGAGTGCTTTCGGGAGACCCAGGACGAGTCCCGGGTGCGCGTGTCCTTCGATCGGCTCGGCCCCGGCGAGAAGCAAGCATTGGCGGTCGCAGAACAGCGGGGCGTCGATCTCGTCCTCGTCGACGATCACGCGGCCCGCCAAGCAGCCACGCGCGCGGGTCTATCGGTGAAAGGAACGCTCGGGATCCTGTCGGCAGCGGCTGACCAGGGTCTTCTCGATGATCTCGCGGACCGAGTGGTGCAGCTCCGTGATGCAGGTCTTCATCTATCCGATGCGTTGGTTGCGCGCGTACTTGGAAGCGGGTCGTAGCATGGGCCACCGATAGTCACGAGCCTCACTGAACACGTGTGCCGGGCCTGGAGGTCGAGGACTGGTTCTGACAGGGACAGAGCCCGCCCGGAGGCTCAGGACTGCCCAAAGAAGAGGGTCATCACCGAGCTCATGTGCTCTGGATCCTCCGCCCCGCCCATCTCCCGGATCGAGTGCATGGAGAGCATCGGGTTGCCCACGTCGACGGTGCGGATGCCGAGGCGGGAGGCGGAGATCGGCCCGATGGTGGAGCCGCAGGCGAGATCGGTGCGGTTCACGAAGCGCTGGCAGGGCACCTCCGCCTCGCGGCAGAGGGCCTCGAAGAGGCCGGCGCTCTCGGCGCTGGTGGCGTAGCGCTGCTGGGTATTCACCTTCAGCACCGGCCCGCCGTTGATGCGGGCCATGTGCTGGGGCTCGTGGCGATCGACGTAGTTGGGGTGGATCGCGTGGGCCATGTCCGCGGAGAGCTGCCAGGAGCGGGCGACGGCCCTGGGCAGCGAGCCGAGGTGGGCGCCGGGCCCCTCGTGCTCGGCGAGACGGCGCAGGAGCTCGGCCACCAGGCTGCCAGCGGCGCCTCGGGCGGAGCCGGAGCCCACCTCCTCGTGATCGTAGAGGCAGAGGATCTGCGTCGCCGCCGCGGCGGGAGCGCGCAGAAGGGCCACGAGGCCCGCATGGCACATGGCCTGGTTGTCCATGCGTGGGGCGAAGATCAGCTCCTCTTCCGCGCCACCGACCGTCGAGGGGGTCAGGTCGTAGCAGGAGAGCTCCCAGCTCAGGATGCGGTCGGGGTCGACGTCGAGCTCGCTGGCGAGGAGCGCGACGAGACCTGCGCTGTCCTCGCCCTGCTCGTCGCTGCCTCCCCCCAGCCCGAGCACCGGCGCCAGGTGCTTCTGGGCGTTGGGCTTGAAGCCCTTGTCGCGGATCTCGCGGTTCAGGTGGATAGCGAGGGAGGGCACCCGCAGGATCGGCCGGTCGATACGCACGAGGCGGGTGCCCAGGCCCGCGGGCGCCCCCTCCTCGGCCGCGACCACCTGGCCCGCGAGGCCGAGGTCGCGATCGAACCAGGTGTAGGAGAGCAGGCCGCCGTAGGTCTCGACGCCGAGCTGGCGCCAGCCCTCCTTGGAGCGGTCGGGGCTGGGTTTGATGCGCAGGTTCGGCGAGTCGGTGTGAGCGCCGACGAGGCGGAAGCCCGCCTCCTCGGCCGGGGCCTCGCCGACCCGGAAGGCGAGCAGGGTCCCGCCGCGTTCGAACCAGTACCCGCCGCCGGCCTCGAGGCTCCAGCGAGCCCCCTCCTCGAGGGCGCGGAAGCCCGCCGCGCCGAGGCGCCGTGCCGCCTCCTCCACGCAGTGGAAGGGGCTCGGTCCTGCATCGATGAAGGCGCAGAGATCCTGCGTGGTGGGGTGGGTCACGGGGAGGAGCCGGGCTAGAGCGCCGTGCACTCCTCGAAGGTGGCCGGATCACAGTTGCCCTCCAGGCAGGAGAGCATGTTGTTGGAGCCTTCCTCGCCCACACCGCCGCACTTCCACACCAGCTCCATCGTCTGGGCGTCCAGGATGTACTGGTGGGGCAGGGACGGAGTCGAGGGGTCGAGCTTGGTATAGATCTGGTCGAAGCCCGCGTCGCGGACGACCTTGAAGCTCACCTCCTTCTTCTCCCAGTAGGCCTGCATGTACTCCCAGTCCGGGGGCTCATAGTCGTCGGTCTCGCCGACGACCCAGAGGACGCGCAGGCCGTCGGCGCCGTGCTCCTGGTAGAGCGCCTCGGCCGTGGGGGCGTAGGCCTCACACTTGCCGCACCAACCGGTGCTCAGGAAGATCCAGAGGACCTTGGCGTCGCCGCCGCAGTCGTAGTGGAGCTCCCACTTCTCCTGGTTCCACTGCTTGAACTTGATGTTGTCGATGTGCTTGCCGATGTTCTGCCCGGCGTTCGCCGGATCGAACCCACAGTCGGCCGGGATGCTCAGCTCGGGGGTCTCCTCGACGGTGCCTTCGCCCTCGGCGGCGCCCTCGCCCTCGGCACCCGCGCCCTCGGTCGCCTCTCCGGCGCCACCGCCGGTGGCGGTTCCGGCGGCCGGTTCGGAGGAGCCTCCCGCGTCATCGCACGCCGCGAGGCCCAGGCCGGCTCCGAGGATCAGCGCGAGCGCGGAGCACGCGAGGAGGACATGGTGGTTGAAGCGTCGGATCATCAGCTCTCCCCCGGGTTCGCGCGCCGGCCTGCTGGCCAGGACGTTGGTCACACACCGCGGATGCTACTCGCGGCGCGGCCGGGCGGACAAGTCTCGGGCGCAGCGCCAGGGTCCGAATGTACGAACCCTCGCCGATCGTGCCTGCCTGAAGGGCCCAGGTTCATTGCGACCACCGGGGACGGCTGCTAGCCTCCGCGCGACCTCCCTCTCGCCACGATCCCGACGTCCCCAGGGGGTAGCGCATGCCGCGGCAACCTTCCGTCCGACACCTCGAGAGCCCCCCCACCGCCCTCATCGCGGCCGGCTTGCTCCTGGCCTTCGGGCTCGGCGCCGCGGCCGTAGGCTGCAGCGGCAGCTCCAGCGGGACCCCCACCGGGCCGGCGGCCCCCGCCTGTGCCCCGGGTCCAGGGGACTGTCCGAACCTCTGCACCTCCGGCGACAACGAGCAGGACGAGATCTGCTCGACCGAGAACGACTGCGCCTGCGGGCTGGCCTGCAAGGTGATCAACGGCGTCGCGAGCTGCCAGCCCTTCGACGGGGACAACGAGGGCTGCTCGTGCGAGCTGCCGGAGCCGGCCACAGGGGCCGATGGCGCCGGCGGAGACGGCACCACCCCTGAGCCCGAGCCCGAGCCCGAGCCCAGCGGGCCCGACATCGATGGCGACTGCCCGAAGCTGGCCCCGACCGGGGCGGCCTGCAATCCCTTCTGCCAGCTCGGCTGCGACGCTGACGAGAATTGCACCTACGCCTTCTCCAACGTGCTCTGCCAGCCCCAGGGCCAGATCGGCATCGGCGAGCCGTGTGCCGGGGACAGCTCGTGCGAAGTGGGCCACGCGTGCATCGGCATCACCGACGATCCCGACGGCCAGACCTGCAAGCGCTTCTGCATCACCGACGACGACTGCCCCGAGGATCGACGCTGCGATCTGAACGTGAACTTCACTGCGGCGGCGGGCGAGCTGCAGATGAGCTTCTGCGGCAAGATCACCATCGGCTGCGATGCTTTCGAGCAGCCCTCCACCGTCTGTGCTGAGGAGGAGGCCTGCTACTACTTCCAGAACTCCACGAGCTGCCAGCCGGCCGGGAGCCTCGAGGAGGGCGAGCTCTGCGGCGAAGCGAACGACTGCGCGCCAGGCCTCCAGTGCCTCGTCGAGTGCACCGAGATCTGCTCGACCACGAGCGCCGCGGAGCCCCTCTGCAACGCCTGCCCCTCCGGGGAGTTCGACGTGCTCGAGGAGGACAACGGGCTCGGCTTCTGCCTGACCGACGAGGTCCCCGCGGCCTGCAACCCCTTCGGAGCCGAGAGCGGCTGCCCGGGGGGGGAGGGCTGCTACCTGACCACCGGCGGCTTCGGCTGCATCGGCATCAACGGCGAGGGCAACCCGCCCGGCTCCGAGTGCACCGGCTCGAACTCCTGCGAGACCGGCAGCGTCTGCATCAGCAACATCTGCCTGCCCTCCTGCACCGTGGATCCCAACGCACCAGCGGAGCACCAGTGTGAGACCATGTGCTCGAGCTTCGGCACCCTGAGCCCCGCGATCTGGCAGCTCGGCTTCTGCCAGGACGCCAGCCCGGCGGTGAGCTGCAACTTCTGGGATCAGGACTGCGCGGACGGCAAGGTCTGCTACCCCACCTCCATCGGCGAGGCCTGCCTCGATCCCACGGGCCAGGGCTCGGAGGGCAGCCCCTGCTCGAACAACCAGGGCTG
The DNA here is from genome assembly GCA_964511605.1 of uncultured Myxococcales bacterium. Classification (GTDB taxonomy): domain Bacteria; phylum Myxococcota_A; class UBA9042; order PHBI01; family JACKFB01; genus CAZEHU01. The sequence goes on along the minus strand of CAZEHU010000078.1, from coordinate 295 downwards.
CGCCGAGGGGCTGGTCTGCCCGCAGTTCGCCAGCGAGTGTCGCGAGGCCTGCTCGGTCCTCGAGTTCCCCGACGCCCAGGACGAGGACGCCGTGCCTATCTGCGTGGACGACTGCCCGAACAGCGCCTACGAGCCGATCCAGTTCGGCTCCGAGATCGGCGCCTGCCTCTCCGGCGGCTGATCCCCCGCGCCTCGGGGGCCAGGGGCGCCATGCCCCTGGCGCCTTGGTGACCGGCCTCCGATCCGGTAGGGAGGAGCGGATCCCGACCGAGAGGGTCGCGCGGAGGTAGGCGAT
>CAZEHU010000077.1:4491-9105 GCA_964511605.1 uncultured Myxococcales bacterium | reverse complement strand
CGCGAAGGCGCTACATGGGGGTCCCCCGATCCGACGCCCTCAGGGCGTCCCCGCGGAGGAGCCGCCCATGCACCACGCCCTCGCGCTCGCTGCCGTCCGCCGCGCCGCCCGCATCACCACCCGCGTGCAGGAGCGGCTACGCTCTGGGGCGCGGGAGGGCACGAGCATCACGAAGGACGATCGCACCCCGGTGACGATCGCGGACTGGGCCGCGCAGGCGAGCATCTACCTGGATCTGCGCGAGGCCCTCGGCCCCTTCCGCTTCATGGCCGAGGAGGAGGCGAAGGATCTGGCGGCCCACGAGGAGCTCCTGGGCGAGGTGCTCGCCCTGGTCCGTGCCGAGCGCCCCGCGGCGAGCCGCGCCGACGTGGTGGAGTCCCTCGAGCGTGCAGACGATACGGGCGGCGAGGGCGCGTTCTGGGTGCTCGATCCCATCGACGGGACCAAGGGCTTCCTGCGCCTCGAGCAGTACGCGATCGCCCTCGCACACGTCCGGGAGGGCCAGGTCGACGCGGCCGCCCTGGCCTGCCCGAACCTGCCCGTCGACGCGGCCGCACCCGGCGGCCCACGAGGCATCGTGCTGGTCACGACCCCCGAGGGCGCCGCCGCCGAGCACCGCCTGGGGGACACCGCCACGGGCGCGGGCCGCCTCCTCCGAAGAGCGGGCGACGTAGCCCCGGAGCGCTGCGCCTTCGTCGAGTCCGTGGTGAGCGCCCACAGCGATCAGGCTACCCACGCCGCGATCGCCGAGCGCCTCGGCATCACCCGCCCGCCCCACCGCCTGGACAGCCAGGCCAAGTTCGCCGCCCTCGCGAGGGGGGACGCACAGATCTACCTGCGCCTCGCTCCACGCCCCGGCTACCGGCAGAAGCTCTGGGATATCGCGGCCGGCGCCCGGATCGTGGAGGCGGCGGGCGGCGCCGTGACCATGAGCGACGGCTCGCCCCTTGACCTTCGCGCCGGCCGACGCCTCGGCTCCGGGGGGGTCATCGCTTCGGCCTCACCGGCGCTCCACGAGGCCCTCACGGCAGCCACCACCTCGGTGCTCTGAGGTCGGCGATAGGGAGGCTTCGGGTGCGCGATGTGCATCCACGCTTGACATCCTATTCCAGGGATGCGAACCATGCCCCCATGGAGAGGATCAACCTGAACATCCCCAAGGCATCTCGCCGCCAGCTCCTGTCCCTGGCAGAGGAGCTCGGCCAGAGCGAGGCGCAGACGGCCCGTGAGCTCCTCCTCGACGCGCTCGACGGAGCCCGGAGGCGGCGCTTCCGGGAGCGTGTCGCGGAGGCGATGACCCCCCAACGTCGCCAGCGCCAGCTCGAGGTCCTCCAGGCCTTCGAGCGCCTCGATGGCTGAGCGCGGAGACGTCTTCGAGCTGAAGCGCTCGCTTGGCTTCGCGCGAACGACCCGACCCGAGCGGGTCCTCGTTGCGCAGTCGGACGATCTCGACGGCCTCCTCGAGACCGTGCTCGTAGTCCCGCTCGACGACGCGCTCGAGCTCTACGATCGCGATCCTCTTGCGCTCCGCGTCCCCGCCTTGGAGGCAGGAGTCCAACACGACCTGGTCGCCATCCCCACGCTCCTCCGCCCCATGCGCGTCGACCACCTGGCGCCCGCTCGCGCGGCCCGGCTCGACGCCACCACGCTCGAACGGCTCGACGCTCTGCTCCTGGTGGTGCTCGGGCTGGTGTGAGGCCCGACGCGCCGAGGAGGACCCCGGCCGGATCCGGGTGCCCCCCGCTTCCTCTCCGATCGTCGCTGTGGGACCATGAACGATGTGGAGGATCCGCCATGAGTGCCCCCCTATGCTCTCGCACGACGCCCGGCGGCTTCGACGGCGTGGCGGCGGCGCGGGGATGAGGTCCTCGTGAACCCGAGCCGTGCCGTCCACACGAGGGAGCACCTGCCCTTCCTGGGGCTGCGCGGCAAGCTGCTGATAGCGTTCGTGGGGTTGGCCCTGGTCCCCCTGACCCTGGTGGCCATCTACGGCCGACACGCGGCCGGCGACGCGCTCCGAGCGGCGAGCGCCAGCCACGTCGATCTGCAGCTCCAGTCCGCGGTCGAGTCCGTGGGAGCCACAGTCTCCTCCCTGGCGCGGGAGGCGGGCTCCCTGGCGCGTGTCATCGGCGAAGCGACGGACGGGCCGCTCGGGGAGGCGCTGTCGCCACGCCTCCGATCCCGCTTCGAGGGCTTCGCCGTCCACACGGCTCGCAGCCGGCCGGACCTCGAGCAGGTGCGCTTGCTCTCCACCTCCGGGCGCGAGCTGGTGCGCGTCGATCGACGCGAGGGCGCTCTGGCCGTGGTGCCAACGGACGAGCTGCAGGATAAGTCCGATCGCTACTACTTCCAGGAGGCGCTCGAGGGCTCCTCGGGGCTGGCCTATGTCTCCCCGATGGACCTCAACGTCGAGAGGGGCTTCGTCGAGGAGCCCCACCGCCTCGTCTTCCGCGTGGCGCACTCGGTCCGCTCCCAGGGTCTCGAGCCTCTGGGGGTCGTGGTCCTGAACGTCGGCGCCTCCGAGATCCTGCGCCGCATGGACGCGCTGAGACCCTCGCCAGGCGCCGACCTGATGCTCGCCGATCAGCGAGGCCGCTATGTGCGCGAGAGCTGCGATGGCGGAGACTGTGTCTACGCTTTCGGCGACCTGAGCCGCGACCCCGGCACCCTCACAGCCTCGGCGCGGGATGCCTTCCTGGCAGGCCAGGTCGCCCTGGTCCAGCGGAGCGGGCCGACCTTCGTCTCCTACGCGCCGGTCCATGTGGCCCACGCTGCGGACCCCTCGTCATGGCGGGTCGCTATCCACTACCCCGAGAGCTGGCTGCTCGCGCCCGTCAGCCGCATGGCCCGCCAGCTCTATCGCTTCGCAGCGGCGGTCGGCGTGGTCGCGCTCACCTTGGGGCTCTTGGCGGCCGCGTCCCTCCGGAGGCCCATCGAGCGGACGCTGCACTACCTGGGCGCCGTCGCGAAGGGGCAGACCCCGCCGCCCCTCCGCATCCGCACGCGGGATGAGCTGGAGGTCCTCGCGACCAGGGTGGTCGATACCTCCGAGGCCCTGGCCTCCACCCAGGCGCGCCTCGAGCACCTCAACGAGGAGCTGCAACAGGAGGTCGAGGCCCAGGTCAGCGAGAACCGGCACCTGCTCGAGTCGAAGCACACCTTGGAGCGCCAGCTCCATCGTGCGGATCGGCTGGCATCCCTCGGGCTGCTCTCCGCCTCCCTGGCCCACGAGGTCGGCAACCCGCTGGCGTCGATGAAGACGGTGATCCAGGTCCGCCAGCGGGAGGCCGGGATGAGTCCCGGGACCCGTGAGGACCTGGAGCTCGTCCTGGCGGAGATCGATCGCCTGGTCGAGATCCTCGACCGGGTCCGCGGCTTCGTGCAGCCCGTGAGGGCGGAGCAGGTCTCGATCTCCGTCGCCGAGGTCTACCGCCGTGTCGACGCCTTGGTCGAGCGAGAGGCCAGCGCGGCTGGGGTGGTGATCGCGTTGAGCGGTGACAGCGTCGACGTCCCTCTGCATGTCGAGGGCGGGAAGCTGGAGCAGGTCCTGCTCAACGTCATCGTCAACGCCCTGCAGGCGCTCGAGGGAGCAGGCACCATCGAGCTCACCGCGTCGCGCACGAACCGGGGCTTGGCGATCGAGGTCCGCGACGACGGGCCGGGCATGGACGACGACGCCCTGGGCAGAGCCTTCGAGCCCTTCTACACGTCCAAACCCGGGGGGACGGGGCTGGGCTTGCCTATCGTCCGCAAGATCGTCACGGAGCTTGGGGGGACGACGCACCTGGAGTCCTCGCCCGGCGACGGGCTGACGGTGCGGGTGGTGTTGCCCCCCGAGCTCCTGGAGGGCCCGACATCCGGCCTCGAGGTGATCACATGAAGCGAAGCTGGAGCATCCTGATCGTGGAGGACGATCCCACGATGCGGCGAACCCTCGCGCGCCACCTGGGCCGGACCCACGAGGTCCACGCGGCGGGCACCCTCGCGGAGGCGAGAGAGGTCTTCGGGCGTCACCGTGTGGACCTGGCCGTGGTCGACCTGCGCCTGCCGGACGGCGACGGACACGAGCTCGTGGAGGCGCTCCGCCGGGACGACGAGGCCGCCGTCATCGTCATCACCGCCTTCCCCAAGGTGCAGGAGGCGGTGCGCGCGCTCAAGGCCGGCGCCCTGGACTTCGTCTCCAAGCCCTTCGACCTCGATGAGCTGGACATCGTGATCGACAAGGCGCTCCGCCACCGCGGGCTCGAAGGCGAGGTGGCGGCGCTTCGTCGTGCGAAGGGCAGGACCGGCGGGGCCGACCGCATCCTCGGGGCCTCGCCAGCCTTGGAGCGTATCCGCAGCATGATCCGCCAGGTCGCGGCGACCCCCGATACCACCGTGCTCATCCGGGGCGAGACCGGCACGGGCAAGGAGCTGGCCGCGGAGGCGGTGCACGCGGAGAGCCCCCGCCACAAGGGTCCCCTGGTGCGGCTGAACTGCTCGTCGATCCCGGCGTCCATGCTCGAGGCCGAGCTCTTCGGCCACGAGCGAGGCGCCTTCACCGACGCCAAGCGGGCTCGCCGGGGGTTGGTCGAGATGGCCGACGGTGGGACCCTCTTCCTCGACGAGGTGGGC
>CAZEHU010000077.1:0-4481 GCA_964511605.1 uncultured Myxococcales bacterium | reverse complement strand
CCTGCCGCTGGCGCTGCAGCCCAAGCTGCTCCGTGTCCTCGAGAGCCGCACCTGCCGCCGGGTGGGCGGAAACCGCGAGCTGCGGGTCGACGTGCGCTTCGTGGCCGCGACGAATCGCGATCTGAGCGCGATGGTCCGCGACGGGCGCTTCCGGGAGGATCTGCTCTTCCGCCTGAAGGTCTTCGAGATCCTCATCCCCCCCCTCCGACAGCGCCCCGAGGATGTGGCCGTGCTCACCGCCCACTTCCTCGAGGAGCTGGGCCGGCGCATGGGCCGCGACATCGAGGGGGTCAGCGCCGAGGCAGCGTGCTTGTTGCGATCCTATCGGTGGCCCGGAAATGGGCGCGAGCTGCGCAACGTGCTCGAGCGGGCGGTGATCCTCGCCAGGACCTCCAGGATCGCAGCGATCGATCTGCCCGCCGATCTGGAGGCGGAAGAGTCGCCGAGCTGCCGGGGGACCTGCCCCCTGCACGCGGACGGCGTCACCGAGGTCGCCTCCCTCGCCGCCGTCGAGCGGCAATACATCCGCTGCGTCTACGACATCGCGGGCGGCAACAAGAGCCGAGCAGCGAGGCTGCTCGGGATCTCGAGGGTGACCCTGCGGGACAAGCTCCGACAGGTCGCCGAGACGCAGCCGGACCTCACTGCGCCTTGAAGACGAAGTCCGCCCGCGCCTCGCCGCCTGCTGCCAACTCCACCTGCTGCTCCTGGGTCCCCAGGATCGGGTGGTAGACACGGACGGTCCGCTTGCCGGCGGGCACCCCCGTGAGCTCGAAGGTGCCGTCGGGCGCCACCACCGCCCACGGATTCGGCGGTACGAAGATCCAGCCGGACATGAAGTCGTGCACATCACAGGTGAGCTGGATCGCCTCGCCCCGGCGGGGCTTGATCGCCTTGGTCTGCACATCCCCCTTCTTCGGCTGCGCGAAGTTGAGGACGTCCCGTCGCGAGCGGCCGATGATCTCGTAGGCATGGATGTTGTGGGCCACGTCGTCGCCGTTGACGATCTCCAGCTTGCCGCCCTTTGGGACCCACGTCAGGTAGGGCTGGAAGCGGCAGCCCTCCTGAAGGAGCTTCCGCGTCTCCGCTGTGGCCGGTGCGCCCTCGGCAGGCAGCTCACCGAGGAGGTGCACCACCGTCTGCCGCAGCTTGCCCTCGGCCGTGACCTCTACCTCCTTGATCTCGCGGTTGCCGGAGCCGCAGACGTGCTCGTCCTTCGTGATGAGGACCTGGCGAGGCTCGGGAGGTGTGCCGTCTAGCGAGATCGTGCCACGGAGCGTGCCGTTGCCCTCCACGATCGTATCGCCGGCCGGGCCTCCCGCACCGGCCTTGGGGACCGCGGCCTTTGGCGGCGCGGTGGTCGCTGGCTTCGCAGCCTTATCCGCGGCGGCTGGAGCCGCCGCCGGAGCCTTGTCCTTCGCGGCCGGAGAGGGATCCGGCTCCTTGGCGCTCGCCGGCGCCGCCTCCTCGGCCTTCGATTCGCAGCCCCCGCTCGCGAGCGCCGCTGCGGCACCGAGCGCCAGAACCCAGGTCATCGCTTTCATCGCCTTCATCGTCGTCCTCATGGAGTCCTCCTCCGGATCCGGAACCACCACACGCCCTCGAGCAAGCCAACAAAGAGCAGCGCCAGCAGACCGTGCAGCCACGCTCTGAAGGATGTGGGCCTCTCGAGCTCGAGCTCATACCACGCGGAAAGGGAGTGCCTCAGCCCACCCTCCCCATGACCGCCATCCCACGCCATGACCACGAAGGGAGTCGAGCCCTCGTCGTCGAAGTGCACATCGTTCGGCCGAGGGCTGGACAGCGAGCGCCGCACCACGAGGGACCACTGCCCGGCCTCGTAGCTCGCCTCTCCGCTCAGGGGCGCCCCCTCGTCGCCCGGGGCCTTCAGGCGCCCGGGGCCCCGCGCGAAGCGCTCCTCGAGCGCCTCGCCCGCGCCCCGATCCGCCCGGAAGTGCCACTGCACGACCGGCCGATCCATCTGCCCGTACAGGAGGTAGGGCCGCTCGGGCCCTTCCGAGCTCGAGGCTGGGAACTGCAGCGCGATCTGGTCGGCGAAGCGCGTCACCTTGTGGGCGTACTCGGAGACGTCCAGCAGGGGAAACGTGTCCGAGCCCGCGGCAGGCTCGGCGCTGGTATGCTCGCGGCTCTCGGTGCGATCGTTCCAGCGGAGCCGGAAGGCGATCTCCGCCTCGTCGTGGAGCACGAGGAGCTCGACCTGATCGATGGCCGGGATCTGCCAGCGAGGCGCTCGGATCACCTGGCCGAACATCGGCAGGCGGAGACCGGCCGCTTGTCCCCACGCCGCGTCGCCCGCTGTCGCCGGCAGCGGACCCTGAACCCTCGGGACCCTCAGCCGGCTCGGCGGCATCGGCTCCAGGGTCTCCATCTGAGAGCGCACCCAGAGCGCCACGGCCCATCGATCCGCCTCGTCCTGGGCGGGATCGTCCTTGTCCAGGGAGCCGACGAAGCTGGGCATGGGCGTCCCATTCCACCCCGTCGTCAGGGTCCTGAAGAGATCCCGGGCATCCGAGCCCCCCTTGTAGCGCCAGGACTTGCTGAGGTCCCGAGGCAGGATGCGCTGCTTCATGTAGGAATACTGCGTGCCCGCGGAGGTGCCATCCCCGCGCCCCCAGGTGCCGTGGCAGTCGACGCAGCTCCCGCGGAGGAAGACCTCCCGGCCGCGGGCGAGGAGGTCGTCGGTGATCGGGGGCGGCTCGGGGATCGACGCGACGAAGCTCTCGCCGTCCTCGACGCGCAGGGGGTCGAAGGCCTCGTCCTCGAAGAGATCGGAGAAGGTCTTCGAGTAGGCGACCAGCGCCCAGCGCTCGCGCTCCCCCAGGGTCGCCCACGAGGGCATGGCCGTGCCCGGGATGCCGCGGGTGATCGTTCGATACAGATCCTCGTCCAGGGGCAGCTCCCCGAAGGACGTGGTCCGGACTTTGTAGTTGGCCTGGGTGAGATCGCGCGGCCGGGGATCGAGGTAAGGCGCGACCGGGCCCTGGGCGTCACCCTTCACGCCATGGCACGGACTGCAGCGGTAGTCGTACAGGCGACGGCCCTCGACGAGGAGCTGCTCGTCGACGACGGGGCGCTGGGCGGGGATGGGGATAGCCAGCCAGCCCTCGCTCGAGGGCGTGGTGACGGCAGCCCGCGCCTCGGAGCGATGGCCGATCGCCGCCATCGTGAGCGCGAGCACGAGGATCATCTGCAGCGCGACGATGCCTCTGGGCAGCAGGGGCCTCAATGCACCGCCTCCGGCTCTCGGGGGCGGTTGCCGGCGAGGTCGTACTCGGCGGTGATGATCTTCCAGATCTGCTCGTCGCTCAGCTCCTCCTCCCAGCGAGGCATGGCGCTCTCCCAGGGGGCTCCCTCCCGGGGGAGCCTCACCCCCCCTTGCTTCACCCTCCAGAAGACCGCGCCCTCGACGAGGGTGGCGATGGTCTCCACGCCGGTGAAGTCCGCCGGCTCGCGGAGCTGGCCGGGGGCCATGGGACCGTCGCCGAGGACCTTGGTGCCGTGGCAGGGGCGACAGTTGATCATGAAGAGCACCCGGCCCTCCTCGACCACGCTGCGGTGGTACGCCAGCTTGCGCTGCGCCTCGGTGGCCGTACCGCCGGACCCCAGCGCCGCAGCGTACTCCCGCACCGCCTCCTCGGAGCTCTCCGCGCCCGCGATCGCGCCGGAGGCGAGCCCTTCGTCGAAGGCCTCGAGCATCGCCCCGGTGGGGGCGCGGAAGGGGTTGACCTGGTGGGAGAAGAGGTCGGGAGGTGTGGGGTGGCGGATCGGCTGAAAGTCGCCCGACGAGGAGCCGGTCGCTTGGCCGACAAGGGCCCAGACGCCGGCGAGCAGGGGCAGCGTGACGAGGACGACGAGCCGGACCGGATGCTGCCAGCGGAGGAAGTCTTCCGCCGGCTCGAGGGAGCGGCGCCAGCGGCCCTCGTCGAAGGTCAGCCAGCACCACACCCCGGCCACGGCGAGGGCCATGAAGAGCCCCACCTCGTGGCCCGAGCTCGGCAGGTTCGCCCGATACGCGAAGAAGCCGTCGGCGGCCAACCAGCCTCCGAGCCAGCGCAGGAGCGGCGGCATCATCAGGTAGAGCACCAGGAGCCCGAGGGCGATCCCGGGCAGGCCCACGAGGCCCCTGTGGAGGGCCGCCCTCACGGCGCGCCCTCCACAGGGGTGGTCGCTCCGGATCCGGTCGTCCCGGCGGGCTCCGCCTTCGACAGGTAGAAAGCCACACGCAGGAGCTGCTCCAGGGTCATCGAGGCGGCGTAGCTGGGCATCCGGGAGCGACCCGCCCGGGCGTGCCGATCGAGGGGAGGCACGATCATCGCGTCGGGGTTGGCGATGGACTCGAGCAGGTACTCGAGGGACTGGATGCTGCCGATGCCCGTGAGGTCGGGGCCCACGTCCCCCTCCTGCACCCTTCCGAAGGCCTCGTCCGCGATGGTGTGGCACTGCCAGCACTTCTGGGTCCG
>CAZEHU010000076.1:3856-9106 GCA_964511605.1 uncultured Myxococcales bacterium | reverse complement strand
CTCCTCGGAGAGCTCGACGAGGGCTGGGGTGCCGGGCGCGAGGCGAGGGCTCAGGAGCACCAGGCGACGGGCGCGCGCGCGGAGCGCCTCCGGCTCCAGACGGCGGGCCGGCTCCGGCAGGGGCCAGGACAGGGAGATCGGGTAGCCGGACGCCCCTCGGGGGGAGCAGGTCGTCGCTTCGGTGTGGAGGAGCGTCGCCGGGACGAAGGTCCTGGTGCCGTCCGCGGCCTCGAGCTCCAAGCCCCGGAGCGTCACGCTGATCACCTCGCCGCTGAAGCCAGCGACGCGCAGGCGATCCCCCACCCTCACCGCCCGCCTGGCGATGACGATGGCGCCCGCGGTGGCGTTTCGCAGGACGTCTCGCCCTCCCCACAGGAGGGCCAGCACGACGATGGCCCCGACGAGCCCGCGCGCCGCGGCGTCGTCGGGGGTGAAGGCCGCCAGGAGGACGAGGCCTGCCGCCGCCACAGCGGCGAGGCGCACGGTGGGCAGCCAGCGCTCGAGCGAGACCCCGATGGGCAGGCGCCAGCGGACGAGCCGCCGCACCAGGCGCTCGTAGAGCATGATGATCAGGGCCAGGAGGGCCAGCTCGATCACCAGAGCGAGCACATGGGGGAGGCTCATCAGCTCGGCCAGCTCGTCGCCCCAGAGGGCCAGGGTCCCGTCGGTGCTCATGGGCGCTCCTCTCCGAGGCCGAGGTCCGCGAGCCGCCGGCGTGCGGTGGCCTCCGCCCAGGTGGGCAGCACCCAGTTCTGGCGTCCATCGGTGCGCTCTCGTCGCTCCAGCATGCCCGACGCCCCGAGGGCCGCGACGGCTGCGCGGGCTTCGACCTCCGTCCAGCCGGCGGCGCGGCAGAGGTGGGCCTCGTCCACGTAGCCCTGGAGGAGTGCCACCTCGAGGGCCGGCGCCAGGTGGCTCGAGATCACGCGACCCTCGGGCAGGTGGGGGGAGGGGCAAGGCCTCGCTACCATCGTGCGCTCCTCACCAGGAGTGCAGGAGAGCGCCCAGAGCTGGAGGGCCGTCCGCGGCACACCAGCGCTCTCCGAGGTCACGCGCGCGAAGTGCTTCCTCTCCAGCCCGCCGGTGTCGAGCCACGACAGGGGGCGGGGTGCGGCGTCGCGGGTGCCGGCGAAGTGGAGGCGGAGCCCGCTCAGGCTGTGGCGGCTCTCGACGGCCTCCCCGACCTCGCCGGGACCCAGCGGCCCGAGCCGGATGAGGGTGTCGAAGAGATCGCTGAGGGCCGTGGTCCGGCCGAGGAGGTCCCAGGTCCGCCGCTCGCACGTGCAGATCCAGAGGGCCTCCGAGGTGGTGGAGCCGACGAGATCGGCGAACGCCGCCAGGGCGTCGAGGCCGCGGCCGCTGCGCTCGAGCATGCGCTCGAGGCCATCGACCACGATGAGCGGGGAGCGCTGGCGCACCTCGGCGGCGACGATCGCAGGGTCGGTGACCGGTCCCGTGAAGCCGAGGCTCCGGGCCACCCACTTGCGCACCACGGTCGCGTCGCCGAAGGGGCGATCCGCCTGGAGCCAGATCGTGGGGCGCTCGGCGCGGTCGCGGCTCAGGGCCACCCGGACCAGGCTGGTCCGACCCGAGCCGCGCTCTCCGACGATGACCATCGCCCCGCCGCCCCCGGCGCGCACCCGCTCCCGCAGGTGGTCGAGCTCCCGGTCGCGGCCGACGACGAAGGCCTCGTTCTCCGTCGGCTCGAGGCTGAAGAGCTTCCCGTAGACGTAGGGCAGCTCGGCCTCGCGCGGATCGAGCGCAGCCAGCGCGCGCCTCAGCTCCGCCGGTCCGCTGATCGCCCGATCGGCGCGGGCCTCCACCGCGCGGCGGGTGGCCTCGAGGCGCCGCGTGGCGCTTCGATAGAGCTCCCGCAGCGAAGCGAGGCGGGGATCCGCCGCGAGAGCGCGCCAGCTCTCGCCGAGCCAGCGACGCGCGCCACCGAGGGCGCGATCGAGATCGTCGCGGGCCGCGGTGGCCATGAGCTGGGTCCAGAGGGCGCCGATGGCCTCGCGCTTGGTGGCCTCCACCTCGGCCAGCATGGCGCGCGCCTCCTCGGCGCCGCGTCGGGTCTCGTGCTCGAGGCGCTCAGCCACAGCCTCGAGGGTCTCGGTCCATGCCCTCGAGCCCTCGGCGCCGGCGCTGGGAACGCGGCTCGCGGTGGTCAGTGAGATCGGCGGCACGCCGTCTCCCTCGCCCTCCGCGCTGCCCGCCTGGATCGACAGGAGCCGCATGCCGTCGTGCACAGCGGCCAGGGCGTCGGCGGCCGAGCTCTCGAGGGCGCGGACGTGCTCGGCGAGGCGAACCGCGATCGAGCGATCGAAGAAGCTGCGAGTCAGCGCGCGCACCTCCACCGGGTGGGGCGTCGCGGAGGTGGCCTGGCCCCGCTCGATCTGGAGGATCGCGGACTCGCCGAGGAGGAGCACCGCCTCGGGGAGGGGCTCGCTGGCGGTCTCGAGGGCCCCGAGCAGGCGATCGACCACCGCCCCGCTCCTGAGGGCGTGCACGATGCCCTCGAGGGGGCGGTCCACTCTCCGCTCGAGCTCGCGGAGCAGCTTGGAGACCTCCTGCGCGCTGCGCTCGCTCGGGCCGGGACCAGGCTCGAGGCCGCTGAGGGTGCCGCGGGTGGCCAGGACCCTGTCCCGCGCGCCCGCGACGAGCTGCATTACCCGATCGTGCATGCGCTGCACGGGGCCGAGCGCCGCGCCGATAGCGCGGGCCCTGAGGCGCTGCTTGAGCTCGACGAGGCGCATCCAGAGCCCGATGCGGTCGAGCAGGGCGCGCTGCCGCTCGCCCCAGCGCTCCTGCAGCCACGCGGCGGCCTCGATGGCCTCCCGCGCGGCCGGCGCCACCGAAGCGAAGCGGAGATCGGACTCGTCGAGCTGGAAGGTATCCGCGACGTCGGCGGCGTAGCGGACGGCATCGAGGGCGCGCGCGGCCTCCTCCGCGAAGAAGCGGCCTGGCAGCGCCCGGAGGTGGTCGATGTCCTCGAGGGCCTGGTCGGTGGCGGTGCGGAGCTCTCCGAGCTCCTCGAGGAGGGCCGCACGGATCGTCTCGGTGTCCTCGCCCTGCTCCTCGGCGGCCTGCGCGGCGTCGGCGAGAGCCTCGTCGGAGCGGCGCAGCACGGTCTCCATACGCCGGATGGCGCGGCACTCGGCCTGTCCGACCAGATCGGCGAGCGGCGCGAGGCGGACGAGCAGCGTCCCCGCCACATGGCGGCGGACGATGCGGCGGAAGGGCACCTCGCGGATCGGCACCTCACGGCCGACGAGGGCCTCGGCTCGGCGGAGCAGGCGCTTGAGGGCCTTGCGGATCCGGACGGTGGCCCCCTCGGAGGGAGAGGGACGGAGGTGGCGCTCTGCCTCCCGGACCAGCAAGGAGGCGGGGGCCTCGCGGACGAGGGCCTCGCACTCGGCGGCGATGATGTGCAGCACCGGCGGCGCGCCATCGGTGAGGGCCGGGGCCGGCAGGTGCTCGAGCTCCTCGCGCACGTGCTCCGCGAGGTAGCGGCGGTGGTGGCGCAGCGCCTCGAGCACCTCGTCTGGCGTCGTGGCGCGGCCGACGGCCTCCGCCGCCGCTTGCACCGCGTGGCGGGCTTGGCCGCTGGTGGTCCTGAGGGCGCGGGCGACGCGGGCGAGGCGGATCGAGACCACCTCGTCGGCCAGGCGATCCTGGAAGAGATCGAGGCTCATCGCCAGGCCGGCCCACGCCTCGCGGGTGGGGCCGTCGAGGGGGGGCTTTCGCTCGGTCAGGAGGCTGAGTGCCGGGTCGGGTCCGGCGGGGGCGGGGAGGGGCGCGGAGGGCGCCGTCCCTTCGGGTCCCGCGGCCTCGCGATCGATCGCCAGCTCCCCCGCGCGATGCAGCGCGGCCTTGGCCAGGGTGGAGCCGAGGAGGATCTCCAGGGCCACCGCCCCGGCCACAAGGGGGACCAGGGTCGGAGCCAGCGCCGCGAGGGCGTGGGTCGCGATGGCCAGGGCGCCCAGGGTGACCCCACCGCGCGGGACCCAGAGCATCCAGAGGCTCCGGCGCACCTGCACCGAGCGGGAGATCCACCGGCGGCTCGCCAGCACCACCAGGCCCAGCCCCACCCCGCGTGCCACCACGAGCACGATCGCTCCGAGGGCGAGGCCCCAGCGACTCGGCGCGGGCGCGCTGGCCCCCACGAGCGCGAAAGCCACGACCGCCGCCGGCAGTGAGAGGTGGGCGAGGCCCTCCCGGAGCGGCGCCGCCGCGATGGAGGGACCGGCGTTGGCCACGCATCCGGCGACCAGCATCGCGATCAGCGGCTCGGCGCCCAGATCCCGGAGGGCCACGGTCAGGGTCGCCGCGAGCACGAGGACGCCGAGCCCGGCGAGGCGCCCCATGGCGCTCGCTGCGAGGCCGAAGACGAAGCCTGCCGCGACGCCAAGGCCGATCGAGAGGCCGAGCGCGCCGAGCGCGTCCCCCACATGGGACTGTCCCACCCCGAGAGCACCCGCACCCCCTGCGAGACCCCCAGCGAGGGCGAGGGGCAGGAGGAGCGCTCCGAGCGACGAGACCCCGAGCGCGAGCTGGCTGACGGGACCGCGCGAGTCCCCCTCGCTGATGATCGTCCCCAGCACCGTCGGGGAGCTGGCGAAGGAGAGGGCGGCGGTGAGGCAAGCGAGGGCGACCCAGGAGCCCGATAGCTCCGGCAGACCAGGCAAGAGCGGAGCGACCAGGAGGGTCGCGGCGAAGACGAGCGCAGCAGGGCCGAGTCCCGCTGCGAGGGCGGCAACCAGGGCCGTCCGGAGGTGGCCCCGGAGCGCCCCGAGGTCGATGCGCAGCCCCACGTCCAGCATGACCAGCGAGAGGGCGAGGGCCTCGAGGGGGGCCAGGTGCCAGGCCACGTCCGCGTGGAGCAGGGAGGTCGCCGGTCCGGCCACGAGGCCAGCGAGCAGCCAGCCCACAAGGCGCGGGAGCCCCAGGGGCGCGAGCGCCTCGCCCAGGGTGATCGCCGCGAGCAGCATGAGGGCGGCGCCCGCGGTCGCGAGGCCGGCGCTCGGGCTGCCGCCGTGGACCTGGACCTCCGCGAGGCCGAGCCAGGCGAGGAGGAGGACGGCGATAGCGACGAGGCGCCTCATCCGCGCTTCCAGGTCGAGGGCAGGACCAGGGCGAGGACCGTGAAGAACTCGAGGCGCCCGAGGATCATGGCGCTCGCGAGGACCACCTTGGAGTCCGCGCTGAGGAAAGCGAAGCTCTCCGAGGGGCCGACCCCGCCGAGCCCGGGAC
>CAZEHU010000076.1:0-3846 GCA_964511605.1 uncultured Myxococcales bacterium | reverse complement strand
TCTCCGTCGGACCCACGGTGCCCAGGCCCGGCCCGACGTTGGCCACGCAGGTCAGCGAGGCGGTGAGGCTGGTGATCAGATCCACGCCGTGGCTCGACAGCCACATCGACGAGACGAAGACCGTGGCCGCGAAGATGATCCCGTACGCATAGACCCCCTTCATCACGTCCATTCGGACGGCCTGCCGTCCCAGCTTCACCGCCTGCACGGCATGGGGTCGGGCCGTGTGGAGGAGCTCGACCGCGGCTCCCTTCACCATGATGATGACGCGGCTGACCTTCATGCCTCCGGCGGTGCTGCCGGCGGAGCCGCCGGTGATCATCAGCGCGATGATCAGGACCTGGAGCATGACGGGCCAGAGGGTGAAGTCGTCCGTGCCGAAGCCGGTGGTGGTCACGAGCGCGAGCACCTGGAAGGTGGCGGCGCGCGCCGCCTCGTGTGGATCGCCGCCGTGGAGCGGGAGGATGAAGGCGGCGACGAAGAGCGAGGCGAACACCACCATCGCCGTGTAGACGCGCCACTCCGCGTTGCGCACGAATTGGGACAGCCTTCGTCCGGTCAGGGCGGCGTAGTGCAGCCCGAAGTTCACGCCGGCCAGGTACATGAATAGGCAGATGATCCACTCGATCATCGGGCTCTCGAAGGCCGCGATGCTGGTATTGCGCGTGGAGAAGCCCCCGGTGGCCATCGTGGACATCGCGTGCGCCACCGCCTCGAAGAGGCTCATCCCGGCGAGCCAGAGGAGGAGGGACTCGAGGGCGGTCAGCCCCAGGTAGATCCACCAAAGGGCCATGGCGGTCTGCTTGATCTTGGGCCTCAGGCCCTCGGTGACCGGCCCGGGCACCTCCGACTTGAACAGGTGCTTGGCGCCAACACCGAGCTGAGGGAAGAGGGCCACGAAGATCACGACGATTCCGAGGCCCCCGAGCCAGTGGGTCGCGACCCGCCAGAAGTGCAGGCCCTTGGGCAGGCTCTCGATGTCGGTGAGGATCGTCGAGCCGGTCGTGGTCAGGCCGCTGACCGTCTCGAAGAAGGCATCCGCGAAGCCCGGGATCGCCCCCGAGATCATGTAGGGCAGCGCGCCGAGCAGGCCCGCGGCGAACCAGCCCACGCTCACCACGAACAGGGCATCTCGCACCCGAAGTGTCGAGCCGGGGCCCTTCCCGAGCCAGAGGAGCGCGGCCGCGAGGGCGAGGGCGACGAGCGCCCCGATGGCCAGCGCCCCGGCGCCCCCGTGGTGGGGGGCGTCCCACCCCCAAGGGATGGAGGCGAGCTGCGCCACCGCGATCACCGCGAAGAGGCGTGCCAGCATCCGGGCCGACAGGTCGTAGTTCACCCGCTCAGCTCCTCACCAGGGTGCGGCGGGCACCGCTGACCGCGCGCGGGGGGGCGAAGACGATCGCTACGTCTCCCACCTCGAGGGGGGCGAGCTCCGGCTCGTCGAGCAGTACGCCGCCCCGAGCCACGCCGGCCGTGACGACCCCCGTGGGCAGGTCGAGGTCGAAGATCCGCCGCCCCAGCATGCGGGAGCCGGCCGCCACCTGCAGCTCGAAGACCACGCTCCCGTCCGCGAGGCGGCTCTCGAGGGTCTGCCCCTGGCGCTGGAGGAAGCGGATGATCTGGTGGGAGACCAGGAGGCGCGGCGAGACGGTCGCCTCGATGCCGAGGGCCCGATAGACCTGGGCGTAGTCCGGGCGGTGGAGGAGCGCGATGGCCCTCTGGGCCCCGAGCTGCTTCGAGAGCAGGGTGCCCATCAGGTTCACCTCGTCGGCCCCGGTGGTGGCGACGAAGGCGTCCACGTGGCGCACGTCGATCTCGTCCAAGAACGACAAGGAGGTGCCGTCGCCGCGCGCGATGCGCACCCCGGAGAGCTGCTCGGAGAGCCACTCGCAGCGCGCGGCCGTGCGATCCGCCAGGGTCACTGATCCCATGATCTCGAAGAGCTCCGTCGCCACCGAGCGGCCGAGGGCGCCGCCCCCGATGACCACCGCGCGGGCGCGATGGCTCTGGTAGTCGCGGAAGAGGCGGTCGGCGCCGTGGACGGTGCGTCGCGGGCCGGCGATCACCACCCGATCCTCGGGCTGGAGGTGCGGGATCGATTCGGGGGCCTCGGCCTCCCCATCCCGGAGGACAGCGAGGGCGCGGCAGGCGGGCGGCAGGGTGAGGCTGGTGGCCGAGCGCCCCGCCGCGCTCACGCCCTCCTCGACCCCGATGACCGCGAGCTGCAGGAGGTTGCCGGCGAAGTTCTCGACGTGATCCAGGGTGGCCGCGCGTGTGAGGCGGACCACCTCGGCGCCGGCGAGCAGGCCCGGGCAGAGGGCGAGCTCGACACCGAGGAGCTGCTCCCTCCAGCCGGTGCGATCCGGGAACCAGGCCTGGTTGCCCAGGCGCGCGACCGCATTGGCGGTCCCCATGTCGTTGGCCGCCACGCAGGTCACCAGGTTCGCCTCGTCCCGATCGGTGACCGCGGCCACCAGGTGGGCGTCGGCGGCGCCCGCCTTCTCGAGGGTCTCGGGCAGCGCGGCGTTGCCCTGGAGGGTCATCACGTCGAGGGTCCCCTCCACCTCCTCGAGGACCTCCCGGTTCGCGTCGATGGCCACCACGTCGTGGCCGCTCTCGGCGAGCTCGGCCGCCAGGTGCCGTCCAACCTCGCCCATGCCGCAGATGATGGTTCGCACTGGGGTGCTCCTCGGCCGGCTAGATGCGGGTACCGGCGGCCTCGGGGGCCGGCGGGGTCGGGGGGAGGGTGGGGATCTCGCCGGCCTCGTCGAGCACGGCACGGGCGGCGCGGCCGGCCCAGAGATCGTTGGTCAGGGCGCTGGCCAGCAGGATCGTGAGGACGAGCTGGCCGACGGTCTCGTGAGTGTGGAGGGTATACGCCACCGCCAGGGAGACCGCGGGGGCACCCTGGCCGACCAGGGTGAAGCCGATGCGCCGGAGCGAGCCGCCATCCGGGACCAGCGCCCGGCCCGCCGCGGAGCCGGCGAACGCGATCGTGATCACACGGATGCCGGCGAGGCCCGCGGCCAGGGCGTAGACGAGGGCTTGCTCGGGCGGGATCCAGGCTGCACCTGCGTAGACGAGGAGGGCGTAGAGGGTCGGGGTCTCCAGCTTGCAGGCGCTGGTATGGCGGGCGGACTCCAGGCGGCCGAAGTTGGCGAGGGCGAGCCCGACGACCAGGTTCAGGAAGATGGGCGAGAGCTCGAGGTGCCAGCTAATGCCGGTGGCCAGCGTGCTCGTCGCCACGAGGACCAGGACCAGGCGTCGATCGTCCGGCTCGTCGCCCAGCACGTGATCGGCTGCGAGCCCGAGCGCGATGCCGACGGCCACCTCTCCCAAGAGCCACTCGGCCGGCGAGAGGGCCCTGAGGCCCTCGATGGACGGCAGCCCGACGAGCGCGAGCGCCGCGGCGAAGGCGCTAAGGGCCGCGACGCGAGCCACGCGCGCGAGGCTGTCACCCGCGTGACCGACGGTACCCTCGGCGCCGTAGCGTGCCGCGACCATGCCCACCGCGTGGGGGGAGCCGGCGACGCCGGCCGCCGCGACGGCGGCCGAAGCGAGGAGGGCGCCCTCGGTGCCGAAGGCCTCCGGGAGGAGCAGGACGAGCAGCGCGAAGGTCGCACCGCCGAGGACGAGGAGGCCGATGAGCGCGTAGAGCGCGCCGGCCCGCAGCGCCCCGGGCAAGAGGCCGCCGCCCGGACGCACCGAGATGCCGAGGCCCACCTCGAGGCCCACCCAGCCCACAAGGAGTCCGGCGCCCGCGGCCGCCCCGCCGAAGGCCTCGAGGCCCCCGAGGCTCGACTCGTCGAGGATGCCCAGGCCGAGGGGGCCCGCGAGCACCCCGAG
>CAZEHU010000075.1:0-9106 GCA_964511605.1 uncultured Myxococcales bacterium | reverse complement strand
GACGAGGGGGGCTCCAGATCCGCATGCCGCTGCGCCAGGAGCCCCCCTCGTCGTTGGCGTCGAGCGCGCGCGCGACCGCCCCCGCGTCCACGATCCCACGCTCGCGTGTGGTGCGGTCGAGGAGGACCTCGAGCGCCCGATCCCGCAGGGGGCCGCCGAGCCACTTGCCGAGAGGCACGGGGAAGCCCACCTTGCGGCGCTCGAGGATGGGGGCCGGCAGGAGGTCGTCGACGGCCCTTCGGAGCACCCACTTCGGCACATCGTGGCGCTCGCTCACCTCGTCCGCGCTCAGCGTGAGCGCAGCCTCGCGGTCCGCGGCCGAGCGCCACTTCAGCTTGTGCCGGAGCGGCAGGCGGTGGCCGAGCTCCACCAGCCGGTGGTCGACGAAGGGAACCCGCCCCTCGACGGCGGTCGCCATCGTGGTGGTGTCGAGGCGCTGGAGCAGTCCGGGCAGGTGGTGGCGCTGGAAGATCCACAGGAATTGCCGCGCGACCTCGAGGTCGGCCACCCCCTCGAAAGCGGCCTCGAAGATCGAGCGGCCATAGGCCATCCGCGTGACCTCCTCGCGATAGCCCCCGGTCGTCAGGCTCTGGAGGGCCTCCTTGCCGAAGTAGCTGTAGCGGTGGAGGAAGAAGTCCACAGGGCGCGCGAAGGAGCGCGGGCCATAAGCAGCGCGGAGGGCGTCGAGCCCCGGCCCCGGGTGTCCCGCCGCGAGGCGCTCGAAGTCATCGGCGCTGCGGAAGATGCGGCCATAGCCCGCGAAGAGCTCGTCCGCTCCCTCCCCGGACAGGACCACCGTGATGTCCTCCTTGAGGCGCCGGCTCATCTGCCAGAGGGGGACCTCGTTGGGCACGCTCAGCGGACCATCCTTGAAGGCGATCAGCTCCTCGAGGAGATCGAGGTAGCGCTCGCCTCCCAGCACGATCTCGTGGTGATCGGTGCCATAGCGCTCCGCGACGAGCGCCGCATACTCGAACTCGCTGTGCCCCTCCTCCTCGAAGCCGATGGAGTCCGTCTTGATCGGCTGCGGGCTCTGGCCCGCCATCAGCGCGACGATGGCGCTCGAGTCGACGCCCCCGCTCAGGTAGGCCCCGAACGGGACGTCAGAGATCATGCGGTATTGCACCGACGACGCCAGGAGCTCACGGGTGCGGCCGATCGCCTCCTCCGCGCCGGGGTCCTCGAGCTCCGGCTCGCTGGGGATCCGCCAGTAGGGCTCGAGCCGCTGTCCCTCCCGTCGTACGACCAGGCGGTGGGCCGGAGGGAGCTGGCGGATGTCCTGGAAGAAGGTCCTGTCCCCCACCACGTAGCGGAACTCGAGGTAGCTCTCCACGGCGTGGGGGTCGAGCCGTCGCGGGAAGCCGGGGTACGCCAGGATCGCCTTGAGCTCCGATGCGAAGATCAGGCAGCCGTCGTGGCGGGCCCAGTACAAGGGCTTGATGCCCAGCCGATCCCGCACGAGGACGAGCTGATCGCGGTGCTCGTCGAGCACGGCATAGGCGAACATGCCGTTGAGGCGCTGGACGGACTCCGGTCCCCAGGACTCGTAGGCGTGGACCAGGACCTCGCTATCGGAGCGGGTGGAGAAGGTGTGGCCGAGGGCCTCGAGCTCCTCGGTGAGCGCCCGGTAGTTGTAGATCTCGCCGTTGGCGATGACGCTGATCTCACCGCTCTCATTGGTGATGGGCTGGCGCCCCCCCTCTAGGTCGATGATCGACAGGCGGCGATGGCCCAGCGCCACACCCGCGCCGAGCTGGAGGCCCTTCCCGTCGGGGCCCCGATGCACCATGGTGTCGGTCATCCCCTCGATGACCTCGCGGGGGATGCGCCGCGACCGATCCTCGCAGAAGATGCCTACGATGCCGCACATGGTGTCACCTCCGTGTTTGCCAGGAGCCGGACGATCGCGGCGCGGCGCCGGACAGGGGCCCGAGAGCCGCGCTCAAGGGGCCTCGGTCGAGGCGCCCAGGCCCGAGCGACGCGGCACGCGGCGATGTCGCGCGATCAGCATGACCCGCATGGACGCCCTCCCGTAGTTGGCGGCGACGAACACACCGATGACGAGGGTCCGAGCGCTCGGAACGAGGGGGAGCTCGATCGGGCCGAAGACGTCGAGCGCCGTAGCGATCAGGTAGAAGAAGAGGAAACCCGAGAAGCCGGCCAGCTCCATCACGATCCGCAGAGCGACGGCCTTGGGTCCCAGCTTGGTGACCTCGTGCTTCTCGGCCGGCGCGATGTGATCGATCGTCTGCTTGGCCACCTTGCCGAAGTTCGCTCGATACCAGGTGTCGCGCGCGGCGAGGTCCCAGACGTAGCTGTGGCCGAGGAAGGGCCCGAGCAGCAGCGGGAGGGTGCTGCCCGAGTCCAGCCATGCGTTGACCCCGGCGCCGAACAGGAAGGTGGGGTACACGAAGTAGTGGGTCATGTAGTCCTGGTAGGCCGCCAGGTCGCTCGAGGTGCCCCGGTAGCGGGCCATCTCCCCGTCCATGACGTCGAGCAGCATGTGGGTGCGGAACAGGACGATGCCCAGGACCACCGGCCAGAGACCCGGCGCGAACATCACGGCCGCGGAGGCGATGCCGAAGGCCGTGAACAGGTGGGTGACCTGGTTCGCCGTGATGGGGGTGTGGGCCAGCAGCCAGGTGAAGTAGATCGACACCCGCGCGGAGAAGTAGTGGAGCCGCACGTTCTCCGCGTGGTTGGCTCGAAGCGCACGTGCCCGGACGTCCTGCAGCTTCAACATGGAGGGGGCCTCGAGTCCGGGTTCCAGTGCTCGCGGCGCGGACCCTATACGGAGCCTCCCGGGCGTGTCGAGAGCGCTCCAGGCCCACCCCAACAGCGCGGTTCCAGGGGGTCGGATCGCGTGCTATGGTCCGTCGCCCTCGACGCGGGATCTGATCACTCCTCCCGTGATCAGGTGGGTCCCTCGGGCACACCCATAGGCGCCGTCTTCCGTGTCCCATGAGCCCGGAGCCCTCCCCATGAAGGCCATCATTCTAGCAGCAGGTAAGGGCGAACGCCTCGGAGTCCTCACCCGCAACACCCCGAAGAGCCTGCTCGAGATCGGCCGTGGCGTGACCGTCGTAGAGAGCCAGCTCGACCACCTCGCGGAGTGCAAGGTCGCGGAGGTGGTGCTGGTGGTCGGCTACAAAGCGGAGCAGATCGAAGCGAAGCTCAAGGACTACGACCGGCTCGAGATCCGCACTGTGTACAACCCCTTCTTCGACGTCTCCAACAACCTGCTCTCGGCCTGGATGGCCCGCGCGGAGATGCAGGACGACTTCATGCTGATCAATGGTGACGACGTCTTCAGCTCCTCGGTGGTCTCGGGACTGCTCGGTGTGGACGGAGGCATCGTCATGGTCATCGACCGCAAGGAGGCCTACGACGATGACGACATGAAGGTGGTCACGGAGGGGCCGCTGATTCGACGCGTGAGCAAGAAGATCCCCTTCGACGAGTCCAACGGCGAGAGCATCGGGATGATGCGCTTCGCCGGCACCGGCCGGCAGCGCTTCGTGGCCAAGCTCGACGAGATGGCCCGCAACCCCTCGCATCGAAACGCCTTCTACCTCCAGGCGCTCCAAGAGCTGATGGACGAGGGCTATCCGGTGCACTTCGCAGAGTGCGATCCCGAGGACTGGGCGGAGATCGACTTCCACCCCGACCTGCACCTGATTCGCGACAACATCCAGCGCTTCAGCGATCGCATCGAGCGCTGGGGCTGAGAGACCGGAGGCCGCTGTGGTGAGTGCCACCCGAGACGAGATCAAGAGCTACTGGGAGACCCGCTCACCGGGGATCCGCCACTCCTCGCATCCCCACGGGAGCCGCGAGTACTTCGAGGACATCGAGACGCAGCGCTACAGCAACGTCTTCCTCTACTCCTTCTTGCCGGAGGCCGCGGAGTTCGACCGCCACGCCGGCGAGAAGGTCCTCGAGGTGGGCATGGGCCAGGGGACGGACATCCTGCAGTACGCGCGGGGCGGGGCCATCGTCTCCGGCGTGGACCTCACCGACGGCTCCGTTCAGACCGTCCGGAAGCGCTTCGCGCTCTACGACCTCGAGGGGGACTTCCAGCAGGCCGACTTCCGTGCTCTGCCCTTCGAGGACGCGACCTTCGACGTGGTCTACTCCTTCGGCGTGCTCCACCACTCGCCCTACATGGCCGAGGGGGTGGAGGAGGTGCGGCGGGTGCTCAAGCCGGGGGGCAAAGCGATCGTCATGCTCTACCACAAGGGCTTCAAGTACTACGTGCGCAAGCTCTTCTTCGAGGGCGTCGTGAAGATGAAGTACCTGCGCCACACGACGCAGGAGATCATCAACAAGAAGACCGAGGAGTTCGGCGACAGCCCCTGCACCCTGGTGGTCAACCGCAAGGAGGCCTCCGAGCTCTTCGGCAGGTACTCCGAGGTGCAGATGAGCGGCTACCGGATCGACGACTACCTGCCCCTCGGTCGCCGCTGGTGGTCGCCGACGCTCTCCCTGCCGGCGCCGCTGTCCCAGCGCATCGAGGATCGTTGGGGCTGGAACCTGGTCATCAAGGCGATCAAGTAGGCCGGGCCGCCTCCGATCCGTCAGAGGGGGCCTGCGTGCAGTCTTCGGCGCTCGTCATCTCCCTGGACCTCGAGCAGCACTGGGGCGTGTACGATCACAGCTCGGTCGATACCTATCGGGAGCGCCTGGACGGCGGCCGCACGGCCATCCCCGAGATGCTCGAGCGCTTCGGGCGCGCCGGCATCCACGCGACCTGGGCCACGGTGGGGCTGCTCCTCTGTGAGGGAAAGGAGGAGGCCCTCGAGCTCTACCCGGACCATCCCGACTACCGTGGGATAGGCGTGTCCACGCGCCAGATCATCGAGGGCTCGGGGGCGGACCAGATCGAGGATCCCTACCACTACGCGCTCGACCTGATCCGCCGTATCCGGCAGACCCCGGGACAGGAGGTCGCGAGCCACACCTTCTCCCACTACTACTGTCTGGAGCCGGGCCGGAGCGTCGAGGACTTCGAGCGGGATCTCATCGCTGCCAAGGTCGTTGCAGCACGGCGGGGCCTCGAGCCGACCTCCCTTGTCTTTCCACGAAACCAGTATGATGCCGAGCACCTGGCGGCCTGCCGCCGCCAGGGCTTCGTCGCCTTCCGTGGCAACCCAAGCGCCGGCCCCTACCAGCCGCGCGCTGCCTCGGAGACCACGTCGCGGACGCGCCTCGTGCGGCTCGCGGATGCGTACGTCGAGGTGGTGCCGAGCCGAACCCTGCTGTGTCGACCGCATGGGGTCGAGGGCTTGGTCAACGTCCCGGCGAGTCGTTTCCTTCGGCCGATGTCTCGCTGGGATCGGCACGTCTCGGGGCTCCGGCGGATCCGGATCTGTCGCGAGATGTCCATGGCAGCGCGCGAGGGTGCCGACTACCACCTGTGGTGGCATCCCCACAATCTGGCAGCCTTCCCTCGCGAGAGCCTCGAGCTCCTCGATGCCATCATCGAGCACTTCCGAGGCCTCCGGGACCGCCACGGGATGCAGTCGCTGACCATGACCGAGGTGGCAGGCCGCCCATGAGCGACCCGCCCCCCGTGGCCGAGCGCCCGCCGGCCTCCGAGCACTCGCCGGCCCCCGGGCGCCCGCGAGTGGTGATGCTCGTGGGCCGTGGGGAGTCGTCGAGCGTCGTCTACCACGCCATCGCGGACGTCGCGGACGTGGTGAGTGTCCTCGTGGAGGATCCACCGCCAAGGGGGAAGCTGCTGCGGCGACGTGCGAAGCGGCTCGGGATCTGGACGGTGCTCGACCAGGTGCTCTTCCTCGGGATCGTGCCGAGGCTGCTCCGCTGGCGGTCCGGGGCGCGGATCGACGAGATCCGTGCCCGCTTCGGCATGGATCCGCGGGCCATCCCGGAGGCCGTGATCGAGCGAGTCTCCAGCGTGAATGCGCGCCGGGTCCGGGAGCGCCTCGTGGAGCTCGGGCCCGATCTCGTCGTCGTCAACGGCACGCGTATCATCAGCCGCCGCGTCCTCACTTCGATCTCGGTGCCCTTCCTCAATACCCACGCCGGCATCACCCCAGCCTATCGGGGGGTCCACGGGGCCTACTGGGCCCTGGCCCAGGGGCGGCCGGAGCTGGCCGGGGTCACGGTGCACCTCGTGGACCCCGGGGTGGACACGGGAGGAGTCCTCGCGCAAGTGCTCATCGAGCCCGGTCGAGACGATAACTACATCACCTACCCTGTGCTCCAGCTCGGTCGGGCTCTCGAACCCCTCCGGGCCGCGATCCTGGAGACCTCTCGGGAGGGGCCACGACGGGTGGAGCCGCTCTCGACGGAGTCGGCGCAGTACTATCACCCGGGTCTCTGCGGCTACCTGTGGAGGCGCTGGAGGCGTGGGGTGCGCTAGGCAGCGCAGACACGCACCACGTTCCCGGTTCGCCTGTAGTCATGGCCACATCCCGGGCAGACGAAGGCGTCCTCCGTGGCCTCCATCCCGTCCTCGTCGCAGCGGCAGCAGCGTACGCGCAGCGGGGCCTCCGACGCCCTCGTCGTCGAGCTGCCCGTCCGCCGGAGCTCCACGACGAAGGCGCAGCGGAGCTGCCGGAGGTGCTCGGTCGCTTCGATGGCTCGGTGGTACAGGGCCCCCAGCTCGAAGACCCCGGGGAGACGCCGGAACCAGGTGGGGCCGTTGCTCACGAAGGTCATGTCGATCACATCGAAGCCGTGGACGGAGGCCTTCGAGGCGAAGGCGCCTTCGCTGTTCAGGCGGTAGTGGGTCGGGAACACGTCCCCGCTCTCCCGAGATCCTGGACGGAGGGCGTGGGTCGCGGCGACGTGGAAGCGATGGGGCGTCAAGGCGGCCGCGATGGACTTGTAGGAGTAGCGCGAGGGCGTCAGTCCGAGGAGGCGACCTCCCGGCCGCAGGACGCGGCTGAGCTCGGACAGGACCTGATCGGGATCCACGATGTGCTCGAAGACGTATTCGCTCGCCACCGCGTCGAAGCTGTCGTCCGCGAAGGGCAGCGCGCCACCATCGGTCTGGAAGTAGGGGCCATGGAAGCGGGGGCCGCTGGCCTCGTCCACGTCCACCCCGATGACCTCGACGCCGGACAGATCCTCGGTGACGCCGCTCAGGTCGCGCCCACACCCGAAATGCAGGAGGCGGTCTCCCGGGCCCACGACGCCCGCGACCCGCTCGCGATACATGTCCCCGGCCTTGGGATAGGAGCCCATGACCCGGTCGGCGTGCGACCGCCAGAGGGCAACGAGGTCCATCAGAAGCTCCGTGCTGCAGGGCCGGCGCCGCGAGGACTCCGCTGGGGGACCCTCCACGTACTCACGAGGTAGATCGCCGCCACGATCGTGCCCGTCCACAGGAACCCGCGGATGTAGTGAACGGCGGAGTTCCGAACATGGTACAGGAGGGAGACTTCGAGCACGAAGAACGCGGCGACCGCCCAGAAGCGGAGGGTAGGGCCGGTGAGCGCGCGCTCGACTCGGCCGTGGAGGAGGCCGAAGAGGAAGAGCACGAAGACCCCTCCGATAGGACCGAAATTGATGTAGGCCTCCCCGATGATGGTGAAGCCGAAGCCGCCGTGTCTTCGTTGGACCTCCGGCGCAGTCCTCGCCGCCACCCACTGCGAAGAGACGAAGCCCCATCGCCTCCGCGACAAAGTGATGTTGGGCAGGGTCCGCGCGAGGGCCGATACATAGGTGGCGCCGAGAAAATACTCTTCTTTGTCGGGGACGATGGTCATCGCGCGCACCATCACGTCCAGGGTCTTGCCCATCTCGCGGAACATCGCGATCGATGCGTCGCTCTCCACTGCGGCCGTGCGCAAGGTGTTGAAGTCCTTGGAGTAGCGATAGGCCTTGAGGCCCGCGAAGAGGAGCAGCGCCCCCACCACCATGATCCCACCAACGCGCCAGGAGATGCGACGATACCAATAGTGGAACATCACCAGCGCGGGAATGGCGGAGAGGGTCAAGCCACCTCGGTCCCCCTCCAGGAAGAGAGAGAGGAGGTAGAGCCCGAAGACCACGGCGAACGTGACGTTGGGTAGGACGCGCCGTCGCTCGGCGAGGCTCGCGAGGACCGCGACGATGGCACCCGCGGTGCAGCACATCAGGCCGATGCCGTAGACATAGGCGAGGCGGTTGTCCTCCGAGGCCTCGAGGGCCTCCTTGCCATAGGTGCGGGTGAAGTAGGCCACGATCCCGTAGTTCAAGAGGAAAGCGAGCTGCGCCAGCACGCCCACGTAGAAGGCCGCCTGGCCCATGCGGCCGATCCTCCGCAGCTCCGCAGCGCCGAGGAGGCGCCCGCCAACGGTCCAGCGCGGCCGGCCCACGACGCGCGCTGGGCCGCGGAGCATTGAGTATCCACACATCCAGGTGGACAGGCCGAGGCAAGCGATGACCCAGGCCAGGGCCGCGAGCTCGGCGTCGTACCAGTCGACACGATCTGCGGCCGGCAGCGTCGCGAAGTGGAAGAAGCTGTAGGCGAGCGGGAAGAGGAAGCCGGGCCAGAAGAGGGCGAGCTGTCCGCGGACAGCGCCGATGGCCATGTGAGCTGCGAGGGCCATCGTCAACAGCGCTGTCGACAGGTAGAACTCCGTCCCCTCGAAGGGACGCTGAGCGCCTCCGTCCAACAGCACCAGCGAGAGCACGAGGAGCTGCCCGAGGGTGGAGAACCACAGCACGAGCAATGGAACGGCGGTGCGCGCAGTTGCCGCGACGTGCGGCCGGGGGGCGCGATTCGGCGGCCCTGGGGTATGCAGGAGGTGTCTTGGTGCTTGCAGCGGCATGGGTCGACGCTGTGGGGGAAAGGGTCTCGACAGGAGCGGGGGCCGGAGGAGTACCGGCTCCTGTCGGGCCATGCAAGGGACGAGCCCCGGCCCCCCTCCAACGCTCCATTGGGTTGCCCACAGGCAGCGTGTTGATCAACGGGCCCTGGGGTGGGTGAGCGCCCCCCTCGCCGAGGGGCGAGCGCCCCCCTCGGCGAGGGGCGAGCGCCCCCCTTGGCGAAGGGCGAGCGGGAGTGGTATCGAGGCGCGTGCCCGAGCAGCGATCGAGCGGTGCGGCGCCCCCGCCGGCCGGCGCCGGCCAGCGCGGCTCCGCGCTCAGCGAG
>CAZEHU010000074.1:0-9165 GCA_964511605.1 uncultured Myxococcales bacterium | reverse complement strand
TGCTGGCGCGCCTCGTAGGAGCGCGACGCCACCCCGGCGAGGGTGTCGGGGGACTCGGGGGGGACCGGGGCGGAGGCGAGCGTCTTCCGGTACCCGGGGAAGCGCAGCGAGAGCTGGGCCGCGCCCTCCGGCTCACAGCTCCCGAGCGGGGCGACCTCACCGCCTCCCGTCCACCACGTACTGACGCTGCGCGTCCCGAACCCGCCGGGGAAGAAGGGTTGGACGCTGAAGCGCTGGCGCGGAGGGGGGCCCAGTGCCGCGAGGAGGAAGTCGCCCGGTACGCCGGAGAAGAGCGAGGGGGCATGGATGAGCACCCCGCCGAGGGCACCCGGCAGCGGCAGCGCCGCCACCTCGCCCAGGCCGCTGCCCACGTAGGGCTCGACGAGGGAGCCGTTGAATTCCTGGACCCAGAGGAAGCCGTCGAAGCTCCAGATCGACTCGCTGTAGGGGGCGAACTCCTGCTTGCCGCCGAAGAGCACCAGGCGCCCGAGGCGCTCCGACCAGACGATGCTCGCGTCGTACAAGCGCAGCTCGTCCTGGTCGCTCATCAGCTCCCACTGCGAGCCCCCGAGGCGCCACACATCACCGAAGACCTCGGAGCTCGGCTGGCCGCTCTTGCTGGCGCGCCCACCGAAGAGGAAGACCTCCCCGGTCTCCGGGTTGGCCGCCATAGCCGCGTCTCGCCTCGGAGAGGGCCCGCAGAAGTCGCAGAGCTCGGTCCACTGGCCATCCGCCCAGGTCCACGTATCCCCGTAGACCTCCTCCCCGGACTGCCCGATCAGCCACTGAGCGCCGCCGAAGAGGATTACCCCCCCGGCCCAGGTGTTCGCGGCCATCGCGTGCCCCGAACGCGCCGAGGGGCTCTCGAAGGAGTCGATCTCCTCCTGCCACGCGCCGTCCTCCCACGACCAGGTGTCGCCGAGGATGTCGAGGCTGCCGCCGACGAAGGCACTGCCCCCGAAGAGGAGGGCCTCCTCCTCGACGCCGACGCCCGGCGCCACCGCGCTGTCGAAGCGGGAGGGCGGTCCTTGCACGCCCTCGAGGCGCGTGGCTACGCCCCCCTCCCAGGTCCAGACCTCCATCGGGCCGTCCGGCTGCGCCGGCACCAGGAGGAGGGGCTGCTCGCTTCCCTCCGGGAGCACGCCCAGCGTGTTCTCCACCGGGGGTAGGTCGCCCAGCACGGCCCAGGCTCCGTCCCGGTAGCGCCAGGTGCTCTCGTCCGGGCCGCTCGGCACGCTGCCGCCCCAGAGGTAGAGGTCGCCCGTCGCCTCGAACACCGCCATCTGGTGGAGGCTGCGGGGCGCGGGAGCCTCGCCGTCGCCGTCCGGCAGCGGCAGGGCCTCCCAGCCCACAGCGTCGAGGCGGTAGAAGCCCGAGGGGCCGAACCAGAGGTGGGCCGCCTGCTCGGGATGCCAGACCATGCGGGCGCCTACCGCCCCTGGAGGTCCGGCCCCCTCCGGGTGGAGGGCGATCCACTCCTCTCCATCGTGGGCCCAGAGCTCGCTGTCCTCTCCGTGGACGAGCACCGCCTCGCGCACAGGATCCCACGCCATGGCGGGTCCACTCATGCCCGGCGGGCCCTCGTGCTCGAGCTCGGTCCACGTCGAGCCGTCCCAGGCCCAGAGATCCGTGGTCAGCTCGCCCTCCCCGTCCTCTCCCCCGAAGAGCAGGGCGTGGCTCCTCACCTCGTCCCACGCCATCGACGCGCCGATCCGGATCCCCGGCGCGATGTCCATGTAGGTCGAGACGAGCCCATCCCACGCACGAAAGAGGCCGGCGTCCTGGAACCAGGCGCCGCCGTATAGGAGCACATGCCCGCGTACCGGGTCGAAGGTCCCGGCGACGCCGATCAGGGGCATAGGGCTGCTACCGCCGCCCTTGTCGTTCTCCTGCCATCCACGGAGGCCATCGAACTCGCGGACCGAGCCGGTCCACCCGTCGTCGATGGACCCGCCGGTGTGCACGAGCCGATGCCGGCGCGCGTCGTAGACCCCCGCGCCATCGACGTGCTCCCCGGGCTGGACGGCTCCCGGCTCGAGCCCGACCCTCCAGAGACCGAAGCCTGGGCTGCCCTCGCTCAGGGTGCCCTCACCGTCGGGGAACGCCATCTCCTCGGTCAGCGGCAGCGTCGCTTCGCCGACCGGGAAGACCTCGCTCGTCGGCTCCGGGTACACCGCGAAGAGCGTGGAGTTCGCTACGCCGAAGCCAAGGCTCACCACGAGATCGAGGTCCGGGACCTCCACGGCCTCCGGGGCGACGTTGCCCGCGGCGTCCACGTGCCACGCCCGCACCTCGGGGAACGGGCCCTGTCCCGGGTCGAGGTCGAACGTGAAGCTGCCATCGCCAGCGACGGGGCCACGGCCTACCTCGGAGACGTTCGCCTCTCCGAGCAGCCCCTCGCCCGCCGTAAGGGCGATCACGGTGCCACCTGGCTCCCCCGCACCCGGCGAGCCGTCGAGGGCTTGGCCCTGCACGAAGCCGGTCCGCACCGAGCCGTAGGGTGCGCTGATCACCACGACCTTACCCGGGCTGAGCGCGTCGAGGGGCTCCGGTGGCGTACGGTCCACCACGATGCCCGGCTCCGGCAGGGGCACGGTCGCCGTGGCTGGGTTCCCCGCCGGATCGACCAGCGCCGCCTCGAGGGTGAGCTTGCCCTCGAAGGGACCGCTCATCGGGAGCTGCGCGCTGGCGGTCCAGGTCTGCGCCGACCCCGTGACCACGAAGGGGAGCGGGGCGGGCGCTGCCTTCAAGCTCGGCGCGATCTCCAGGGGCTCGTTGGCATTGAGGAGCACGTGCACCTCGCCCCCGGGCCCCAGGGCGCCAGCCTCCTCCAAGGGGGAGCTCGGCGCGGCGAAGAACGTCGCGCTGGCGGGGGCGAGCTCCGCGCTCCCGAGGCTCGGCGGGGTGAAGTCGAAGACCAGGCTGTCGTGGTCGAGGACCGTCAGGTTGCCGGCCACGTCGGCCGCCTGGAGGGTCGCCTCCTGGGGACCCTCGCTGGGACCCCCGGCTGCCCCTTGTGGGGTCCATGTGCAGGTGTAGCGCGTCCCTTCCTGCTCGCAGATCGAGGTGCCGCCGGCGAGCA
Source organism: uncultured Myxococcales bacterium (assembly GCA_964511605.1). GTDB lineage: Bacteria > Myxococcota_A > UBA9042 > PHBI01 > JACKFB01 > CAZEHU01. The sequence continues at coordinate 6,083 of CAZEHU010000074.1, read as the reverse complement.
GCAGCTTAGGGAAGCCCACCGAGAGCTCCTCCTCGATGGTGACGCCGAGCACGATCGGCGCCCCCGCTTCGATATCGGCCTTGTTGTAGTAGGTGGCCGGCTGGGAGGGGAGGATGACCTCCAGCTCCTCGAAGATCGGCCCCGCGTCATCCACGATGAGCTGGCCCACCGGCAGCGCCTCCGCCGTATTGCCCGCGAGGTCCGTCGCTGTGACGAAGACCTCTCCTTCGAGGGCCGGGAAACCCTGGGGCACCGACCACTCGAAGACGAAGGGGGTCTGTCCGGGGAGCGAGGTCTGGACGAGCACGCCCGTGGCTCCCAGGGGAGGATCGGTCTCCACCAGGGGGGCGCCTTGGATCGCCTCGTCGAACGTAAAGGTGATAGCGAGGTCTCCCAGGGGCGCGACCTTGGGCGGGCTCACATCGGAGAACACCAATTGGGGTGCCTGCGTATCGATGATGACCAGGCCTGCGACCTCCTCGCTCACGTTGCCCGCCGGGTCGGTGGCGGTCACGGTCACGGCCCGCGCCCCGTCGGAGAGGGTGCCCGGGATCTCGAGGGAGCAGTGCAGGTTCGGCTCCGGGCCCCCGACGCCCGGCTGCGTGCTGGGGACGTTGCAGGTCCCCGTGACCACGCCCATGCGGACCGACACCTTCGCCGAGGACAGGTCCTCGCCGCCGAGGTCGCCGTGGACCTCCAAGTAAGCGCCGCCCTCGGTTTCCTCGGCGCTGAGGTAGTAGGTGTTCGCCAACTCGGTGCCGAGGAGGCCGATGCCCAGGCCCTCGAGGGTGTAGGGGGTGCCGTCGACCTCGATGGGCAGGAAGGTCTGCCACCCCCGGGTATTGCCGTAGGCATCCTCGACATCGACCGCGATGGCGTAGGGACCATCGCTGGCGTCTTCGGCGATGCCCACGAAGAGCGTCATCGAGTCGTCGAACTTGGAGCCCATCCAGTCCAACCCCGGGCTCGAAGGCTCCAACGCGGAGTCCTCCTCGACCCACACCGAGAACCAGGATTCGCCCTCCCCGTCGCCGAGCGGTTCGTCGAAGGTGCCCTCGAGGACGATGAAGGTGCCCGGTTGGACGGGGGGTACGGCCTGCTGCCCCACCAGGTCGGGCCCCGTACGATCCACCAGGATCGAGGGGTTGCCCACCACGATGGTCTCATTGCCGGCCGGATCCTGGCACTTGACGGTCGCGACCTTCACCCCATCCGCGAGGGCCGCCACGTCCGAGGCCCCGAGGGTGCACTGCCACACCCCGGGCAGAGGCAGCGGCGCGCAGGTGCCCGCCGCTCCGTCGACGGCGAGGGTAGGAGACTCCGCCGCGAGGGGACCGTCCGACGCCACCTCGATCACCAGCTCCGCGCCCGCTTCGGCCTCTGCGCTCGTATACAGCACCTCGTCCAAACCACCGGCCCCCTTCACGGCGAGCGTCGGGTAGTCCGCGTCCACCACCAGCGGGCCAAAGCTCAGCTCCGACGGGTTCTGCGCGGCGTCGGCCACGCTGAGCTCGAACGCGAAGGTCTCGCTCGACGGGTTTGGGGGCGGGACGAGGAGCCAGGTGTAGCTGCTGGCACCGCTGGCCTCCTTCGCCAAGTTCACCTTCCCCGGCCACGGGGGCTCGACCAGCAGGGAGTCCCCGGCGAGGGGGGCGATCGGCTCGGTGAACGCCACCGTGACGACGACCAGGTCCGTGCCGCTCGGTTTGCCCGGGCTCACGGCCGGATCCCCGGCGAGCTGGGGAGGCGAGAAGTCGAAGAGCACACCGCCCACGAGGTGGGTGGTGGCGTTGCCCGCCACGTCCACCACTGTGGCGAGGACGGGCCTGGCTCCGTCCAGCTCCGCCCCGATGGGGGTGTAGGTGCACTCATGGTCGGCGAGGAGCTCCCCGACCTCGACCACCGCGCAGTCGGCCGCGACCCCGCCGACGGTCACATCCACCGTGCCGCCGGCATCCTCGACGTAGGACTGGAGCTCGATCAGGATCGGCTTGCCCGCGTCCTGGTCGGCGGCGTTCAGCACCCCCTCGACGGTGGGGGTGGTGATGGCGGCCTCCTTGTCGAAGAGGAGGGAGGGGGGCTCGCGATCCGCGGTCATCTGGCCCAGGAGCTGAGGCTCGCTCGCGTTGCCCGCGGCGTCCACGGCGCGGACCTCCATCGTATGGCCGGTGGAGACCTCCCCGGCGGGGACCATCCACGTCCAGAAAAAGGAGGTATCCGGCCCCTCGCCCGAGGCTGCGCCGGTGAGGGCGGGGCCCAGGCCGGGATCGGGCGGGTCCGAGATCACCACCTCCTCGCTCCACGCCGCGCTGGCCACCACCTCGGCGCCCACCATGGCGTACTCTGGGGAGACGGTGGAGGCGACGACCGCCGGCGCCTTGCGGTCGACCGTGATGACCTCGCTGCCCCGATCGGCCAGGTTGCCGGCCGCATCGGAGGTCGTGATGGTGAAGGGCCGGGCCCCATCGACGAGCCCATCGCCCAGGGCCAGGCTGCACGTGAACACGAGGTCCACCGCCTCGCAGCCCGCCTTGTCGGTGCCGAAGAGGACCTGCGGGAAGCCCTCCGCCGGCGGCTCCGTGAGCTCGAAGGCCACCTCGACCGAGAGGCCCGAGGCCACGTCGTTCTCGTTGATGAAGCCCGGCACGGTCGGCGTGGTCACCGCGGGCTCGGAGATCGCGGGTGGGGTCGTATCCACCGTGATCGCCTCGTCGAGGGTCAAGGTGGCCGGGTTGCCCGCCAGGTCCTCCACCTCCGCCTCGAGGGCGTAGTCGCCGTCCCCGGGGAAGGTCTCGGCCGCGACGGCCGGCAGGCTGAGGGCCCAGGTCGCGGACTGATCCTCCTCTTCCTGGAAGGAGAGCCCCAGCTCCAGGACATCGGAGAGCCCCAGGACCTTCACCACCGGCGCCCGCGCCAGGGGCTCGGTGAAGGTGACGCTGACGGTGATCGCGCCGCCGATGGCGGCGATGGGCGGGTTGATGGTCACGCCCCCCGGCACCACGGAGGGCGCCTCGCGATCGAGGGTCACGCTGGCCGAGCCCACAGGAGAGGAGTAGCCGAGCGCATCGTAGAAGCGGGCGAAGACCGCGCGGGAGCAGACCTCGCCCTGGCCGCACGGCGTGTCCAGGCCGAAGTCCAGGTTCCAGGTGATGCTGTGGGGGCTCTCGCCCTCCAGCTCGTGGGTCTGGCTGTCCTCGGCCGGGAAGGAGACCTTGTTGGAGAGCTCGACGGAGACGCCGGTGTCGGTGGCCAGGAGGAGCTCGACCTCGGCCTCCCGGACGACGGTGGCGCCATCGGCGAGCTCCACGCCGCCCGTCCCTTCGCCGACGCCACCCACGGGTGCGACGCCTGGTGCGGCCTGGATCTCCAGGGCCACCTCCACCGTCACGCTCAGCCCGGGCGCGACGGAGAAGGCCTCGGAGATGCCGAAGTAGAGGACCTGATCGCTCGGCGCGGGTCCGTCGCGGATCTCGACGACCACGACCCGATCGTCCCCATTGGGGATGCCGGAGAAGTCTAGCTCCAGCCCCTCCTCGAAGGCCTGCGGCTGCACGCTCTTGAGCACGACGCCGGCCTCGGTGAGGACCTCGCGCTCCTCGATGCGCGCGTGCACCCACAGCCCGCTGGTATCGGCAGGCTTGCCATCCGCCCAGGTGAAGACGATGCCGATGTCCGCGGGCTCAGGGCTCTCGCACCCGGGAGCGCCACCAGCCAGCGCGACGCTGGAGACCACGCACCACAGAGGGAGGCGCACCATCCCGCGAGCTCTAGCGACCCGGCGAGCCCGGCTAATCGTCGTCGTCCTCGGCGCCGAGCTCGTTGAGCAGCTTGTAGGCCTCGGAGTAGCGCGCGTCGCCACGCGGGAAGACACCGAGGACCTTGCTGAGGAGCTGCATCGCCTTGTCGGGGTTGGACTTGGCCATCTTCTTGGCGTCCTCGAGCCAGGTCTGCGCTTTGGCCTGGACCTCCGTATAGATCTTCTGGGCTGACGACTGGCTCGAGTCGAGGGCCAGCGCCTTGCGCGCATGCTTGCCGGCGGCGCCGAAGTCCTTCTTCTGGTAGGCCATATTGGCCAGGTAGCTGTGCTGCTTGGAGAGCTCCTTCTTGATGGTCGCCTGGTGGGCGCCGGAGATGGCCACGTCCAGCTTGCGGGCCCGGACGAGCTGCTTGATCGCCTTGGTGGCCTTGAAGCCGGCGGCGGCGCTCATGCCCGCGCTCCACACGGTCTCGAACTTGGCGACCGCGTTGGCGAGGCGCTCCGCTTTGGCCTGATCCTTGGGGCTGGCTTTGCCGTTGGCGATGCCGTCGAAGTAGTCGATGGCCGCCGCGAAGTCCTGGCCCGCGTACTTGGCGAAGCCCGGCCGGAAGTCCGCGCCGCGGCCCCCGCTCGAGCCCGACTTGGACTTCTTGCCGCTCGTCTTCTTCGAGATTCCTGCGTAGCGCGGCCCGTCGTCGTCGGACGAAGATCTCTTCTTGCTGGATCCCGAGCGCGAGGCCGTGCGGGCCCCCCCGCTCGAGCCGCGGCTGGACCTCGCCGCCGACTGGGCCGCCTGCAGCTCGGACTTGAGCGCCAGGGCGTCGGTATCCTCGGGGGCGGCCTTCAGCGCGATGTCCACGGCGGCGAGGGCGTCCGTGAACTTGCGCTCCTCCTCGAGGTCGCGCGCCAGGACGAGCTGGGAGCCCACCAGGCCGTCGCGGGCCTCCGCCAGCATCTCGCGGGCCTTGGTATAGAACTTCGAGCCATCGTCGATGCTCGCCAGGGCCGTGATGGCCTCCTGGTACTTCTCCTCCTCGATGGCCTTGTCGGCATCCTCCACCGAGGTATTCGCCTTGATCTCCTTGTCCACGCGCAACAGGGCGTCGGTGCCGCCGGGCACCTCGCCGTCGACCTTGATCGCGTCCTTGAACTTGGAGCGGGCCTTGTAGAGCTGCCCGGCCTTGAAGGCCTCGAGGCCCTCGTTCTTCAGCGCCAGCGCGGTCTCGCGCCTCTCCTTGGCCGGATCCGGTGGCGCCTCGACCTTCTCGGGCGCGGCCTCCGCCTCGGGAGGTGCCTGTTCACCGCCCAGCATGGACATGGCCGCGAAGCCACCGCCGCCGAGCACGACCAGGGCGACCGCGCCGATGATCATCGGATTCATGCCGGCCTTCACCGGCTCCTCAGGGCTGGCGTCGACGAAAGCGGTCGACTCGTGCGCGGCCGGTCCGGGGGCCGCGGCCGCCGCGGCCTCCTCCTTCTTGGCCTCGAAGCGCGCCAGCCACTCGGGATCCACGTCGAGGGCGGCGAGGTCGCCGACCCGGGTCTTGTCCATATCCTCGGACTCGCCCCAGCCCTTCATGCCCTCGGGGTCCAGGGCCATGGTGCGCTCGGCGGGCGCGGCCGCCGTGGGATCGTGCCACCGGAGCAGGGTCTGCCCCAGCTCGATGACGTTGCCCTCGACGAGGGTGTGCACGTCGACGCGCTCCCCATCGATGAGGGTGCCGTTGCCGCTGCCGAGGTCCGTGGCGGTCCAGACGTCGCCCGCCTGATCGATGCGGCAGTGCTTGCGGCTCACCGAGGCGTCGTTGACCACCAGATCCGCCTCGAGGGAGCGGCCGATGACGGTCGCGCCGGGGCCGATAGGGAAGGTCTTGCCCTGGTCGTTGCCTTCCACGCAGGTGAGCTCCGGTGGCGGGAGCGGCGCCTGGGGGGCCGGGGAGGCCGCGGCCGGATCCAGCGGCGACTCCAGCATCATCGTCGCCTGGGGAGCGTCCTCCTCGTCGTCGTCGAAGACGCCGCCGGCCTGCATATCGTCCAGGGACATGGCTGAGGTCTTCTCCTCGACGACCTCCTCGGCCTCCCAGGCAGGAGCGGGGTCCGGATCCGGGGTCCGCACCGCGGAGGGCCCGAGATCGACGCCTGCCGCCTGCATCTCCTCGAGGGTGAGGGCGGAGGTCTTCTCGGCTACCTCGGCGTCACTTCCCTCCATCACGCCCGACGCGATGAGGTCCGCGACGCTAAACGCCGCGGTCTTCTCGATGTCGCCTCCGAGGGGGTCGGCGGTCAGGGCATCGAGGTCGTCGACGCTGAACGCCGCCGTCTTCTC
>CAZEHU010000073.1:0-9166 GCA_964511605.1 uncultured Myxococcales bacterium | reverse complement strand
GGGGCCGCGAACACGACTCTCGGGCAGGGGGGGGGGGGGAGGGCAGGGGGGGGGGCAGACTGCCGGGGGAGCTGGCCACAGGTGACAGCGCGCAGAGGGTGGGGTAGGCAGCGCCATGCCGGAGTTCCCTCAGGAACGGGCTCGTCCGAGCCACGACCGGACCGTCGCGAGGGGGGCGGTCGTGCAGGTGCTCGGCAGCCTCGGGAAGCTGCTGGTGCCGGTCTTCTTCCTGGTGGCCACGAGGCTCTTCGGGCCGGAGATCGTCGGGCTCTACCTCGCGGCCTTCAAGGTGGTGGACGTGGGTATCTCGCTCACGGTCTCGGGATTCAATACGGCTGTCCTGATGTTCGCCTCGCGCTTCGCCGACAACGCGGAGGAGGAGGAGCGCCTCTATACGATGATGGCCAACGCTGTCTTCGTGACCGCGTCGATCTGCGTCGTGCTCATCGGCCTCGCCCACACTGCCGGGCCCGAGCTCCTCCGAGACAGCTTCCCCCACCCGGCGATCGGCAGCGCTGTGGTTCTGCTCTCCTGGACCATCCCGCTGCAGGCGGTCTCCTCCCTCGTGGTGGCCGCCACCAAGTCGACGCTGACCATGAAGTGGGACGCCATCATCAATGGCTTCCTGCACCCCTCGACGATGCTCGTGGCGGCCGTCGGGGCCTGGCTCGTCTCGCCGACGCTCGAGGCCCTCCTGTGGGGGCACCTCATCGCCAAAGCGGTGGTGGCGGTGTTCTCGGCGCTCGTCTTCGCAAGGATGTTCTCGGTGCGGCGGCTGGTCGAGCGCATCGTGCGTCCCCGATGGTTCCGAGGCCTCTTCGCGTTCGCTATCCCCCAGAACCTCAACATGACCTTCAATACCTTCATCACGAATGTGGACATCGTGATGCTGGGGGCCTTCGGCACGGAGCCGGCGAAGCTGGCCTTCTATGGCATCGCTGCCGAGCTCGTGCGCAACATCCGCCAGGTGAAGGTGGCGCTCGCTGCCTCCTTCGCGCCGGTCATCGCGCGCCTGCACAGCGCCGGCGACATCGAGGGCCTCACCCGCCTCTTCGGCAAGGTCAGCCGCTGGTCGCTGACCCTCGGCATCGGCATCGCGCTGGTGGTGGCGACCCTGCGCACCGACCTCCTCCTGCTCTTCCACGATACCTTCGACGGCGACAACCACTTCATGCTCATCCTGGTCGCCACGCCGCTGCTGAGCTGCGCCTGGGGCGTCGCCGGCAACATCGTCGTGATGACGGGGCACTCCATGTACAACCTCCTGAACTCGACGACCGTCGCGGGGCTCAACGCTCTCCTCAACTACCTCCTGATCCCGATCTACGGCCTCTACGGGGCCGCCATCGCCACACTCTGTGCCTCGCTGATCGTCGCGGCGATGCAGCTCGTCGAGGCCCGCCTCCTGGTCGGCGTGCGTGCACCCACCGCCGTGCTCGCCAAGCCCCTCATTGCGCTGCTGCCGGCCACAGCGCTCGTCGTCGCGTGGGAGGTCTTCGGTCTCACCGACGAGTGGTGGCTCCGCCTCGCCGGGTGTGTGCTCGCCCTGGGGGCCTACATCCTCACGCTCCTGCTGCTAAAGCTCGATCCGGAGGACGTGGCGATGGTGCGCTCCCGCCTCCACAGGGAGCCGGCGGCCTGAGGATGAGGTCCCCGCTCCCTCAGCGGGGCGTCCCCAACCAGCGCTCCAGCACCAGGAGCTGCCACAGGTGCCAGGAGAGGTCCCGATCGCCGTCCTGATGGATCTTGTACAGGCGCTCGAGCTCCTCGCGCCTGCAGAGGCCGCGCGACAGGAGCGCTCCCTCGAAGAGGCTCGCCGACAGAGTCGCTCGCAGGGGACCCCGGAACCACGCCGCCAGCGGGACCGAGAATCCCTGCTTGGCATGCCCGAGGATGGCCTGAGGCATGTGGGGACCGATGAGCTCCCTCAGCAGGTACTTGGTGACGCCGCCGGCCAGCTTGTAGCGCATGGGCAGCCGGGCCACGAGCTCCACGACCTCGTGGTCGAGGAGCGGCACCCGGACCTCCAGGCTGTGCGCCATGCTCATGCGATCGACCTTCGTCAGGATGTCGTCCGGCAGGTAGGACGTGAAATCGGAGGCGAGGATCGCCTCGAGCTCGCCCCGATCCAACCACAGCCCGTGGCGTACGCACTCGTCGATGATGACGCCGCTCAGGCGCGCGAAGTTGCGGCGATTCATCATGGAGTGGCAGGCCGGGCAGGGCCGGTAGACCACCGGATCGGGCGCCAAGCGCAGGGCGGCCACCTGCCGGCCGATCGCCTGCAGATCTGGACGGCGGATGAAGGGGCGCCGGACGAGCTGATCGAGCTCGCCGCGCTCGACCCACACGCCGCTGCACCCCGTGCAGGCGTCCACCTGGACCTGCTCCTCACCCATCTCGATCGCGTGCAGCGCGCGCCGGCAGTTCGGGCACTCGAGGTCGACGGCCTCGCCGAGGATCTGGCCCGGGGCGATCACGTGGACCGGATCGCGGGGCGCCGCCTGCAGGAAGGCCGCGAGGGTGTCCGGCAGCGCGGGCTCCGGCGTGATCGGAGCGCCCGGGGCGCCACCGGCCGCTCCGCCGGCTCCGAGGCCCGGTCCGAGGCCGGACCGATCCTGCACCTCCGCCAGGAGCGCGAGGGCCTCCCCGGCCGTGCGCGCCCGTCGCTCGACCCGGGGCTCGAGCATGGCATCGAGGGCATGCCGCAGGCGGCGGCGTCCCCGGAGGACCTCGCTCAAGTCGAGGCGCATGTCTCGGATGGGCAGATCGGCCGGCTCACGCCCGGTGGCGCAGTACAGGATCGTGGCTGCCGCGGCGTAGAGATCGCTCGCCGGCTCCGCGCGACCCATGTACTGCTCGGGCGGCATGTAGCCGAAGGTGCCCACCACCGTGGAGCCGCCCATGGTGCCCCGGCGCAGGGCCTCCTGCACGGCGCCGAAGTCGATGACAGCGACCGTGCCTTCCGGCCGCAGGAGCACGTTCGAGGGCTTGACGTCCCGGTGGACGACCGGAGGCTGTTGGCCGTGCAGGTACGCGAGCACGTCGAGGATCCCGCGTCCGACCGCCAGGGCGCGTCGGGTCGGCAGCGGCCCCGCCTCCCCGACGAGCTCGGCGAGGTCCTTGCCGGGGATGTACTCCTCGACGATCCAGAGGGTCGCGCCGTGATCGTGCTCGGAGCGCAGCACGGCCTCGAGCCGAGGCAGCGCCGGGTGGTCCAGGCGGCTCTGCACCCGTGCGCCCCGCTCGATCAGCTCCCAGGTCTTCCAGTCCGGGCTGCGCATCAGGTGGTAGCGCTTGGCGACCCAGACGACGCCCGTGCCCTCCTCCTCGACCAGGTCCACCTCTGCGGTGGCGCCGCCGCCGAGGCGCTGGAGCTTGCGGTAGCGGCCCTCGGAGATCGCCTCGATCGAGCCGGGCGCGTGCGCCATGCCCTTCACTGTCCCCGTCCGAAGTCCACCACCACGTCCACCTCCGGGCCGGAGCGGACGTGGAGCACGCCGTCCGTCCGCTGGTCCAGATCCCCGTCCACCATGTAGCTGAAGCCCGGACGCTCGGCCTCGATGCGGCATTCCGAAGCGAGCCACTGCCGCCCGTGCCCGGGGCGAGGTCCGCGGCCCTGGTAGTAGCGCCCGAGGCCCATGACGAAGCGTGCCGGGCCCGTGGAGCAGCCGATCAGGTGGAAGCGGCCAGGATCCTCCTCGATCCTCGAGAAGGGACGGAAGCCCAGGCCCAGCTCGGCAGAGGTGCCGCCACATACGAAGAGCCAGGGATGCGGCTCGAGGCGCTCCCCGTCCACCGTGAGGGTAGAGCGGACCCGATCCATCATGCGCCGGACCGTCGGTCCCCGAACGAGGGCGCTGCCCGACGCGGCCAGGAAGGTCTCGAGGGCGGTGAGCGGCGTCGGGTGGGGGCGCCCGCGGCCGTAGTACTCCCCCAGGAAGCTGGCGAAGATCCCGGTGCCGAACAGGAAGCCCTTGCGCCCGGCGACGTCCATCGTGCCGGCGCGGCGGACCGTGACGCCGTGGCCGCCGCGCACGCTGCTCGCGAGGTGGGCGAGCAGCTCCTCGGGGCGCCCCCGCTCCACATCGAGGCCGTTGGCGACCGTATTCATGGTGCCGCCGCGGAGCATCGCCAGGGCGGGCAGGTCTCCCGTCGCCCAGACCTCGGTGGCGGCGCCGACGATGCGGCCGCTGGTGCCATCTCCTCCGTGCACGGCGACCACGTCGACGCCTTCGCTATGGAAGCGGATCATCGCGTCTTGGAGGGCCTCGGGATCGGCGGCCTCGGCGCCCCGTTCGAGCCCGCCGACGATGCCGCGTGCGCGCTCCGCCGCGCCGGGTCGGTCCCGGTTCCGGCGCGAGCGGGGATTGACGATCACCCCGATGCGGCTCGGGCGGAGGGTCGAGCGCTTCACGTCCCGAACCTACACGGGCGCCCTCGCCCCCGATAGCGCCCTCGGCCTTCTTCGTGGTGGGGGCGCTGGGCGCCATCGAGGAGTCCGAGCGCGCCGCCGGAGCCCTGGTGCGTGAATACCTCCGCGAGGAGGGCGTCGGAGGCGGGTGTCCGGGATGAGCCGGGCGCCCGCTCGAGGAGAGATCGCCATGACCCGCAGGACGCTCGTCGCCCTCACGACCTCCGCCGCCCTCGGCGCCGCCGCCCTCATCGGGGCCTCGCTCCTCGCCTCCCCCGAGGCGAGCGCTACCGCCACGAAGGAAGAGACCAAGATGTACCGCTACCAGCTCGAGGCGCTGGGCGGCCATGCGGGCGAGGCGGCCTTCACCGTCGGCGCGATGCAGAGCGTGAAGGGCAAGCGGGTCCGCCCCGTGCGCATCGAGGCCGCGACCGGCGGCCTCGCCAAGGCGGTCTTCTCCGCGACCGCCAGCGGCGTCACCTTCATCGACTCCAAGGGCCTGCCTGTGCTGGCCAACGTGGACGCCATGACGCCCAAGGGCCCATGGAAGGGCTCCAGCACCTACAAGGGCCGGCGTCTCGACGCCGAGTGGACCATCGGCGAGAAGACCCACAAGCGGAAGGCGCGCCTGAAGAAGCGGCCGCTGGACCTCGTCGGCGCCTTCGCCTGGGCCCTGACCCTGCCGCGAAAGCCCGGCAAGTCCTTCTCCCGCCCGCTCTTCGACGGCAAGAAGGTCTACGAGCTGAAGGCCAGCTTCGGGAAGCCGAAGCGCATCCAGGTGCCGATGGGCATGCGGGATGCCATCCCCCTCGAGATCGTCGTCAAGCGCGGCAAGTTCCGCCGGAAGATCACCTACTGGATCGGCTCGGACGACGGCGTGCCCTACAAGCTCGCTTTCAAGTACGGGCACCTCGGGACCGTCGAGGCGCTCCTGGTCCAGATGAAGATCGACGGCGAGGAGGTGTAGCGGGTCGGTTCCCTCCCGGAGGCCCCCCCTTCGGTCCCCGGGAGTTTTCTGGCCCGTTCGGCGGGTCGGGTCGAGCATCCATCCGATCGTCCCCTCTCGATCGGAGGCTCTCATGACCCGACCCGCCTTTTGCTTCTGTAGCCCGTGGATCCCAGGCGGGCGCCGCGTCTCGCGGGTGGTGACGCTGAGCGTCGCTCTGCTGCTCGCCGCCGCGGTGGCGCCCTCGGCCGACGCCACGCGCCGGGCCTCGCTGCACGGCAACCTCCTCCTCGAGGATCCCGAGGACATCTACACCTACCCCCAGCGCACCTTGGACTACCGCAACCTGGTGCGCTTCGACCTGGGCTCGAGCGAGGACTCGGGCGACGCGCTCCTGATCTTCGGCAGCCAGACCTTCGCGATGGGGATCGCGGCGCACCGCTCCGACGCGATGATGCCCTCCCTGTACCACCGCAGCTCCCTCGGGGCGTCGAGCGCGGAGGCGCTGCAGGCCGGCTCTCCCAATGTGTGGGCCGACACCGACCCGACCAAGTACGCCGACGCGGACACTCAGCCCTACACCGTCGCTGATATCCTGATCTCGTGGGAGGTGCCGCGTGGTCTCGTCGGGGGGCGGCTGATGATCGGCAACGGCGGCAACACCGAGACCCTCGGCGGCTCCAATACCAACTCCCGCGGCCAGACGGTGATCACCTTGAGCGGTGGCTTCAGCATGGTGGGCGACTTCCGCCTCGACACCGCGATGAACCTCAGCATCGACTTCGCCAACGATGTGGTCGGGGGCGAGGGTGTCGACTCCGGCTTCGGCTTCGGCATGGGGCTCAACGGTCGCGGGGTCTGGAACCAGGGCGAGGGCGTGGACATCGGCTTCCTCGGCTCCCTCGGCTTCTACAACCAGTCCCTGGACACCTCGATCGGCGACACCACGGTGGCCTCCTCCCGGGGTAGTTGGATCGTCGCGATGGGGCTAGGCCCGGTCTACCGCCTCGAGGACAAGGCGATCATCGGGGCCTACGGGCTCATCGGCGCCATCGGCGAGAGCGGAGATCCGAACCACTCCAACGTGGACGACGAGACCGCGGTGGCCGAGATCATCATCCCGGGCATGCGCCTGGCCACCGAGCTCTGGCTCCTCGACTGGCTCGCCCTCCGCGCCGGGGCCGAGTACAGCTACACGGTCATCACCTCCAGCGAGCCTCGCACGACCACCGACCCCAACGTGCCGACGGCCATCGCCGACAGCACCGACTTCCAGGGCACCTTCGGCTGGTCCACGGGCATCGGAATGACCAGGGGCGACTTCGCTTTCGACGCGACGGTGAACCACAGCTACCTGCACGCGGGCCCCGCGGTCTTCACGGGCAACAGCGGCGACGTGTTCACCAACGTGACCATGGCCTATACGTTCTGATCGATCAGGTCTCCGCTCCTGGGGCGCGCGGCAAGAGGACGTGGAAGCAGGCCCCCGTGCCGTGGGGGCCACCGCAGTTGTCCACCTCGAGGGTGCCGCCGTGCTGCCGGACGATGCCGTGGCAGATCGAGAGGCCCAGGCCGGTCCCGAGGCCCTCGGCCTTGGTGGTGAAGTAGCGCTCGAAGATCTGCTCGCGGATCGCGTCCGGCACCCCGGGACCGGCATCGCTGACCGTGACGCGGACCCGATCCCCGAGCGCCGCCCCACAGACCTTGACCTCCCCGGGCTCGTCCATCGCCTGGCTGGCGTTGAGCAGCAGGTTGAGCACGACCTGGGAGAGCTGGCCCCGGTCGCCGCGGACGATCAGATCCGGCTGCACGTCGACGACAAGGGTGTGCCGGGCGAGGGCCAGGGGGTGCCGCGCCAGCTCGAGGGCGGGCCCGAGGAAGCTCTGGACGGCGATGGGCCGGTGGGCCTCCGACCCTCGCCTGGAGAAGTCCAGCAGCCCCTCGACCACGCCCTGGCAGCGCTCCGCCCCGGTGAGGATCGTCTCGATGTTCTCCCGTAGATCGGCCACGTCCAGGGGCTCCTCGGCGAGGTTCTCCTGGACGAGGTCCGCGCCCATGATGAGGGAGGTCAGGGGGTTGTTGAGCTCATGGGCGACCGAGGCCGCCATCTGGCCGAGGGCCGCCATCCGGCTCGAGGCGACGAGCTGGCCCTGGAGCTCCGAGATCTCGTGGAGGGCTTCGTCGAGGGCAGTGGCGCGCTCGGCGAGGGCTATGCTGCGCACCTCACCGAGGTGCACGACGGCCCAGGTGAAGACAGCCACATTGAGGAGCATGCAGACCGTGGCGATGGGGATGAGCACCTCGAGGTCCGGGAGCGGGTGCTCCAGGAAGGGGGGGCCGAGGAGCCCGGCCGCGGTGAGGATCACGGTTCCTGTGAGCACCACGAGCACGACAACGACGCTCCTTCGGCTGCCGAAGAGCGCCGCCACAAGGGGCATGGAGGCCACGGAGGAGGCCAGGGGGCTGGCGACCCCGTAGCCGACCACGGTCACCATCGAGGCGAGGGTGGTGTAGACGATCGTGAAGAGGGACAGGGATCGGGTCGAGGCCCCCATTCGGAGCGCGAGCAGCACCCCGCCGGCGATGGCGGTGAGGGCGACCCCCGGGCCCTGGGCCTCGAAGTCGGCGATCCCCACCCTGGCGATCTGCACGCCCCAGACGACCACTCCGGCGGCGAGCAGGATCCCGTGGTAGACCCGGAGCGCGATGCGGCGGAAGTCCCTCGGGGGTGGGGGCTTCGCGCTCACGCGCGGGTCAGGAAGCGGGCGACGATCTTGCGCTCGGTGCCGCCCCGGAAGCGGACGCGGCAGATCGCGTCGGCGCCCTTGCCCGAGATCGAGGTGATGGTCCCCTGCCCGAAGGTGGGGTGGAAGACCTGGGTGCCCTTGGCGACCACGCCTCCGGCCGCGCTATCCTGGCTCGCCTCGTCCCAGTCCGGCATCGACTGATCGAAGTCCTCGTCGGCCCAGGCGGAGGTGGAGCGCCGCGGAGCGCCGCGGCCGCCGCCGCTCGAGGCCGACGTGGTGGCGGGGCGGGACCAGGGGCTGCGGGAGCGTGGCGCCTCGAAGCCGCTGTGGAAGGGGCGGACGTGGGCGCGGCCGGAGCGATCGTACTCGATGCCCTCTTCGGGCAGATCTTCGAGGAAGGGGCTCGGCAGGGCCGGGGCGAGGGTACCGAAGCGACGACGATACTCGACGTGGGTCAGGTGGAGGACGTGGCGGGCGCGGGTCATAGCGACGTAAGCGAGGCGCCGCTCCTCCTCCTCGCCGCCCTCCTCGTTGACCGAGTTGAAGTGGGGGAAGAGCCCGTGCTCGAGGCCGGTGACGAAGACCACGTCGAACTCGAGCCCCTTGGCGGTGTGGGCGCTCATCATCGAGACCCGATCGATGCCCAGGTCGGCCCGATCCACATCGCTGACGAGCGCGACCTGCTCGAGGTAGCCGGCGAGGGAAGCGTCACCGGAGCGCTGCTGGTACTCGTCGATGGCGTTCAGGAGCTCGTGCAGGTTGTCGATGCGGGCGTCCGCCTCGGCGGTGCCTTGCTTCTGGAGGACCTGCTCGTAGCCCGTGCGATCGAGGACGGTCTGGGCGGTGGCGAGGCCGGTGGCCACCTTCGAGTGCGCCGTGAGCTCGTCCATCAGCTCGACGAAGGCGGTGAGCTTCGTGGCGCGGCCGGCGGGGGGCTGGCCCGCGAGGGAGCGGCAAGCCTCGAAGAAGCTGAGGCCCGTGTCCTGAGCCTCCTTGTGGGTCGCGGCCACGGACTTGGAGCCGAGGCCCCGGCGAGGGGTGTTGATGATGCGATCGAAG